>NZ_CALBSN010000173.1 GCF_937967675.1 uncultured Flavobacterium sp.
AGATAAAGGAACTGATACAGATGAATGGGCTTTAGAAAATGGTTATATTTCGATTGTGCCTGTGCAATTTGATTTAACAGCTCATCATACAATTCAACAATTGAATTCTTGGGAATTATAAATTTAGACGATTAAAAAATGAAATATTACATCATAGCAGGAGAAGCTTCGGGCGATTTACATGGTTCAAATTTGATGAAAGCTTTGTATGAAAAAGATCCATCAGCCGAAATTCGTTTTTGGGGTGGCGATTTGATGCAAAATGTGGGCGGAACTTTAGTAAAACACTATCGCGAATTAGCTTTTATGGGATTTATTGAAGTTGTAATGAATTTAAAAACCATTCTGAACAACATCAAAATATGCAAAAAAGACATTGAAGCGTTTCAACCAGATGCCATAATTTTCATTGATTACCCAGGATTTAATATGCGCATCGCAACTTGGGCAAAAGAGCGCAACATTCCAACCCATTATTATATTTCGCCTCAAATTTGGGCTTGGAAAGAAAATCGCATCAAAGCCATTAAACGCGATGTTGATTTTATGTATGTAATTCTTCCGTTTGAAAAGGATTTTTATGAGAAAAAACACAATTTCCCTGTTCATTTTGTCGGACATCCGCTAATTGATGCTATTGCAAGTAGAACGGAAGTTTCAGATGAAATTTTCAGAAAAGAAAATCATTTATCAGACAAACCAATTATCGCATTATTACCGGGAAGTCGCAAGCAAGAAATTGCTAAAATGCTTTCGATTATGCTTTCGGTTGTAAAAGATTTTCCGGATTATCAATTTGTAATTGCGGGCGCTCCAAGTCAGGAATATGAGTTTTACAAAACGTTTTTAACGAATGAAAATGTGAAATTTATTTCGAACAAAACTTATGATTTATTAAGTCATTCACACGCTGCTTTGGTAACTTCTGGAACCGCAACTTTAGAAACGGCTTTATTCAATGTTCCTGAAGTGGTTTGTTATAAAGGAAGTTGGGTTTCATATCAAATTGCCAAACGCATCATCACTTTAAAATACATTTCACTTGTGAATTTAATCATGGACAAAGAAGTGGTTAAAGAATTGATTCAAGATGAATTGAACACGAAGAATTTAAAATTAGAATTGAACAAAATTCTGAATTCAGAAAGTCGAAACATTTTATTGAACAATTATGCCGATTTAAAACAGAAATTAGGAGGCGAAGGTGCAAGTAAAAAGACTGCAGAACTAATTCTAGATTCTTTCAAAAAATAAAGAATATTCTTAATTATTTAGTAGAAAATTAACGGATTTTTTGTATTTTTGGAAGTAAGAAGTCCCTACTCCTTAAAACTAAATACTACTTCAAAAACAAAAGTGATTGAAAGTATTTAAGTTTCCTTTACTTACCATTACTATTAGTTTTGCAATAGGAATTATTGCAGAATACTATTTGCAATGGGGTTTTTCAACTCTCATAATTTCACTTTTGTTAGGTTTAGGATTATTTTGTTTTCTATACTGGAAAAGTAAAAAAGTTTTGCTTCAAGATTCTTTTTTCGGAATTACCACTTACCTACTCGCTTTTACTTTAGGAATGATGAGTTTTTATATTCATTCCGATTTGAATTCGAAACATCATTACACTAAAAAGTCATTTGAAGAATCCAATTCCATTCGAGCCATCGTTACTACAACTTTAAAACCGAATGAGAAGTACAACAAATATTTCATTTCTCTTTCACATTTTAATGATTCCATTGCTTCTGGAAAACTATTACTTTATGTTCCAAAATCCAACATTGAGATCTTACATTCTGGTGATGAAATTTGGTTGAACAGCTCGATTTATCACATTCCAAAAGCTTTTAATCCGTACCAATTTGATTATTCGAAATATTTAGAAAAGCAAAACGTATTCCATCAAATTTATACACAAGAGAATCAAATCAAAATCGTTCAAAGACACAAAACCATTGATTACTACATTGAAAATTTAAGAAATAATCTTAGTAAAAGTTTTGAGATTCATCAATTTGATTCCAAAACCAAAGCCATAATTGACGCCTTAATTTTAGGACAACGATTAGAATTAGATAAAGAAACGATTGCCGATTATTCCAATGCAGGTGTGATTCACATTTTAGCGATTTCAGGATTGCATATTTCCATCATTTACTTTTTTATTGTGTTCTTGTTGAGGCCACTAAAAAGAGTTCGTTTTGGATCAGAAATTCAATTATTAATCGTCTTAGCAATTTTATGGTTATTTGCTTTGCTTACGGGTTTGCCAGCTTCGGTAACCAGAGCGGTGACTTTATTTAGTTTCATAAGTATTGGAAACTATTTCAATCAGCCGAAAGCGATTTATAATGCGTTAGCTATTTCCGCTTTTTCAATTTTATTGGTAAAACCGAATGCGATTTTTGATATTGGATTTCAATTGAGTTATGCAGCCGTTTTATCAATCGTTTTGTTTCAACCTTTTTACAAGAAATTCTATTTTTCCAAAAATAAAATAGCGGTTTACTTTACCGATACTGTTTTGGTTTCATTGGCGGCTCAAATCGGTGTTTTACCTTTAAGTTTGTATTATTTTAATCAATTACCTTTGCTTTTTTTATTGGCGAATTTGATTATTATTCCACTTTCGAGTTTGGTTTTGATTGTTGGAATTGTGATTTTATCACTTAATTATATTCTTCCTTCTGTTGCGGTTTTTCTTGGGGAAATTTTAGAGTTCAGCATTCAATTTATGAACGATTATATTCATTGGATTGCCCAATTTAAAAGTGGTATTATCACGAATATTTCGTTTTCTGGTTGGTTGACTTTTTCAATGTATTTAGTCATTGTTGTTTTTATTTATTGGATGTATCATACAAAAACTAAAAATATAAAATACATTTTTGGAACAATATTACTCTTTCAATTGAGCTACATTAGTGTAAAATGGAACGAAAATCAAGGAAGGGAATTGGTGGTTTTTAATGAAAAATCGACTTTAATAGGAATCAAAAATCAAAATAGTGTTATTGCATTTACTGATATTCCGGAAAATCACAACACAACTTTAAATCATTACATTAGAGGAACATTTTCAGATTCATTGCGAATTTTTCCGATGCAAAATGCAATATCCTTTCAAAATAAAAGAATTTTAGTTATTGATAGTTTGGGTATTTATAAAACTTCGATCCAACCTGACATTATTGTTTTAACTCAAAATCCAAAAATCAATTTAGCAAGATTGATAAAAGAAATGCAACCAAAAGAGATTGTTGCAGATAAAAGCAATTACAAAAACAACATAAGTACTTGGAATGCAACATGCAAAAAAGAAAAAATCCCTTTTCATGCTATAGCCGAAAAGGGATTTTATAGATTGAAATAGTTCTTATTTGTTTTGGATAATTTGATTAGCTCCGTCAATCCATACTTTTGGACCTCCGGCCACATAACCTGTACTTCCTAAAGCTGTTAAATTTACTTTAGCTTCAGCGGTTTTAGCAGCACTTACAAACCAAACTGTAGGATATCCTCTAACTTGTAATTGTTGCTGTAACTGCGCATTTTGCATTTTTACAGCATCTGTTTGTTCGTTTTTTCTAGGAAAATCTAATTCTACTAAAACCACATTTTCTTTTGCCCATTTGATAAATTCTGGGGTTTTGAAAACTTCTTTTTGCAAACGAATACACCATCCACACCAATCAGAACCCGTAAAAAACAAGAACAAAGGTTTGTTTTCTTTAATGGAAATATCAGTTGCTTTTGACATATCAGTATGCCAAGTTAATTCTTCTTGCGCTTGTATTGACATACTCGTCAAAGTTAAAAACGCTATAAATAAAATCTTTTTCATATTGTAAATTTATAAAACAAAATTAAGCAATTAAAATGCCAAAAATAACGGTTACTTAACTTCTTGCATTAATTTCCTAACGATTGGCGAAATAGCAATAAGAACTAATCCAGCAACTAAAGCATAAATTGCTAATTGTTGATAGCCATCGGTGTAAGCAATTAATTTTTCTGATTTGGTTGCATTTTCATTGGCAATTGACATTCCAGCACCCAAGATTCCAGCAACATATTGACCATAAGCACTTGCTAAAAACCACATTCCCATCATAACACCTTGTAATTTTACGGGCGAAAGTTTGGTCATAATCGATAATCCGATTGGGGATAAACAAAGTTCTCCAAATGTGATGATGAAATAGGCCAATGTAAATATTTCTAACGAGGTCATTCCATCAATGTTTGCAAAAAACCTTGTAAAATAGAACGTGTAAAAAGCTAAGGCTAAGAATAAAAATCCTAATCCAAATTTCACCACTGTATTCGGTTCGGCTTTTCTGGTATTCAACCAAACCCAAACCAATCCTAAAAGTGGTGCAAAAATGATTACGAATAGTGAATTTGCAGCATTATTTACTCCGTTAGGATCTAAATTAATGCCTAAAAAATCACTATCTAAATTGTTGGCGGCAAATAAACTCAAGGAACCTCCACTTTGCTCAAAAAACGCCCAAAACAAAATTGAAAACACAATAAAAACCATTGCAGCAATCAACTTCTTGTTTTCTTGAATCGAAAAGTTTCGCATTTCGTAAGCCAAATACAACAACGTAACAGGACCAATCGTATACATAAAATAATCTGTATATTCAGGATTTGAAACCATTGTCATAATTAATGGAATGGCTACTAATGTTCCGATGTAAGTTGCATATTCATATAATTTCCTTTTCGAATCTTGCAAATGCAACAATGGAGAAAGTCCGATTGTTGCCATACTTTTTTGAGTAAACAAGAACGTAACCAAACTAATTGTCATTACAATTCCTGCTAAACCAAAAGCTAAGTTCCATGAATAATTTTTTCCGATATAAATACAAGCATAACCTCCTAAAAGCGCACCAATATTAATTCCAGAGTAAAACAATGAAAAACCAGCATCTCTTCTTGAATCATTTGCTTTATACAAAGTTCCTACCATAGTAGAAATATTGGGTTTGAAAAATCCTGTTCCAATTACAGTGAAAGCAATTCCCAAGAAGAAAAATTGTTTTGGATCGATGGCAAGAATGGCACTTCCCACAATCATCATAATTCCACCCCAAAAAAGCGATTTTCTGTAACCTAAAATTTTATCCGCAAATAAACCTCCAACAAATGTGAAAGCATAAACGAAAGCTTGTGTAGCGCCATATTGTAAATTAGCCACATCTTCTTTCATGAACAATTGATGTACCATGAAAAAAGTTAACATTCCGCGCATTCCGTAAAAACAGAAACGCTCCCACATTTCACTAAAGAACAAATACCAAAGTTGCTTTGGATATTTACCTTCAAAATTCTGAATTTCCTCTATTGTTTGCATTATTTTTCTTTATTTAACTCGTATCTAATTCTATCTTGATTTATGATTTGCTTTAAATCTTCCTCTTTTGGCATGTATAGCATATATTGACTTGTAAAAAGGTTATTCTTGTCACTTAATACAGAATATTTCACAATAGTTTCATCTTTCTCAGAGCAAAGCAAAATTCCAATTGTTGGATTATCACCTTCATTTCTTTTTAAATCATCATACATTCTAACATACATATCAATTTGTCCAATGTCTTGATGTGAAAGTCTATCTGTTTTTAAATCAATAATTACAAAACATTTTAAAATGTAATTATAGAAAACCAAATCAATATAAAAATCGGAAGTATCCGTTATAATATGTTGTTGTCTTGCAACAAACGCAAATCCTTTTCCAAATTCCAATAAAAATTTTTGAATATGTTCAATAATCGCAGATTCTATTTGAAACTCAGTATTTTTTGTGTCATTTGAAAGTCCCAAAAATTCAAATATATAAGGATCTTTTAAAACAGAATGAATTGAAAGTTCCTCTTTATTAGAATCAGGTTTTAAAGTTCTTTCAAAACTTAGCGATTTTATTTGTCGTTCTAATTCCCTTGAATTCCATGCGTTTTCTGCAGCTTCATTTAAATAGAATGTTCTTTTTTCTACAGAATCAACTTTAGACAATATTCGATAATGTGTCCAGCTCAATTCTTGACGCAATGCGTCAATATTTGAAAAAGACAAATAAAATTTTCTCATATTCGTAAGGTTTGTGTAATCAAAACCCTTTCCAAATTCTAAGGTTAATTCTTTTGAAAGGTTTTTTAACAAACTAGAACCATAAATAGCTCGAACTTCACCCTGTTGCTCTTCTTCAACTATAAGCTTGCCAATATTCCAATACGTTTCTAACAAAACGAAATTAACAGAACGATATACTTTTTGACGAGAAATTAAAATTACTTCTCGAATGGAATTAAAAAATAGTTCGTTAGTCAAACTCATCTTAATGAATTCCTTTTTCTTGCATTACTTTGTTTAGTTGTTTCAATAAAATAAACATCAACATAGTCGCAAACATTAATAATCCGAAGTTAATCCAAAAGAAATCTTGTTTGTTGTCATACGTATCCCAAAGACTCGCTAATACACCACTCAATTTATTTCCGATAGATGTTGATAAAAACCAACCTCCCATCATTAAAGAAGTAATATTCGTTGGGCTCAATTTAGAAACGACTGACAATCCCATCGGACTCAAAAATAACTCTCCAATTGTGATTACACCGTAATTAGCAACTAACCACCAAACACTCACTTTTTCAGTTCCGTTTGCTCCCATATTTACGGCTGCAATCATTACTAAAACGGATAAAGCTGAAATCAATAATCCGAATGCAATTTTGGTTGGTGTAGATGGCTCTTTCTTTCTACTTCTTAAAAATGTAAAGAAAGCCACAACTAATGGTGTTAAAATAATTACCCAACCTGGATTGATTGACTGACTCAAATTGGTTGCCCAAAGCGAAACTTTTGAGCCTTCTTCAGGTAATTTATCTTTCGCTACGTTTCTGAAATAAACGGGATAATCAACTGTTTTTTGAACTTCGCCATCTACTTTTTGAATTCGGAAACTCGCATCGTATAATTCAACGGTGTCTTTTTTGTATTCTACTTCTTTGGCTAATTTCAATCCATTGAAAACCGTTTGAGTAGTTCCTGTTATTTCTCTATCAGTATAACGGTCTGCCCAAGTTGTTAATGCCGAGCCATTTAATTTGAATACCGCCCAGAATAAAAT
>NZ_CALBSN010000174.1 GCF_937967675.1 uncultured Flavobacterium sp.
TTCACGGAAAATCAATCGGAATTGAAGGTGTAACTTTTGGTGAAGTCGCTTTTAATACAGGAACTACAGGTTATCAAGAAATTTTTACAGATCCTTCTTACTTTGGGCAAATCATGGTTACTACCAATGCACACATTGGGAATTATGGTGTAAACGAGAAAGAAGTGGAATCAGATTCTGTTAAAATATCGGGATTAGTTTGTAAAAATTTTAGTTTTAATTATTCTCGTGAAGATGCTTCTGAAAGTTTATTTGATTATTTGAACAAACAAAATCTTATCGTAATTTCTGATGTTGATACAAGAGCTTTGGTAAGTTATATTAGAGATAATGGAGCTATGAATGCGGTTATTTGTACCGATGGTACTCCAATCGAAGAATTAAAAGAAAGACTAGCTCAAGTTCCTGATATGAATGGCTTGGAATTGGCTTCAAAAGTATCTACTAAAGAACCATATTTCTTCGGTGATGAATCAGCAAAATATAAGATCTCTGCATTAGATTTAGGAATCAAAACTAATATTCTTAGAAATTTAGCTAAGAGAGATTGCTACATTAAAGTTTTTCCATATAACGCTTCATTTGAAGATTTGAAAGCATTCAATCCAGACGGTTATTTCTTATCAAACGGTCCTGGTGATCCAGAGCCTTTAGAAACAGCTCAAGAAGTGGCAAAACAAATTCTTAATGAAAATAAACCGTTATTTGGAATTTGTTTAGGACATCAAATTATTGGGTTAGCTAACGGAATTTCAACCTACAAAATGTTCAATGGTCACCGTGGAATTAATCACCCAGTTAAAAATGTGATTACCGGTAAAGGTGAAATTACCTCTCAAAATCACGGTTTTGCTATCGTGAGAGAAGAATTAGACAAGCACCCAGATTTTGAATTGACACATGAACATTTGAATGACGGAACTGTAGCTGGAATGCGAATGAAATCGAAAAACTGTTTTTCGGTTCAATACCATCCAGAAGCAAGCCCTGGACCACATGATTCAAGTTATTTATTTGACCAATTTATCGAAAACATCAAATCTTCAAGCAACTAAAACGTTATCGTTTATAAGTTTTTTGAGTTTTTCAATATCATTGT
>NZ_CALBSN010000175.1 GCF_937967675.1 uncultured Flavobacterium sp.
TTACATCAAGACGGAACAATTGAACACAGTGAGTGGTTAAACTCAGACGATTATTATCCTAACTTCGATTTTGCACGAACCTTAAAAAACCAGATTGGCACACATGGTACTGTCCTTACTTGGAGTTCTTATGAAAATACCCAACTCAGAGCTATAAAAAATACCTTAGAAGAAAGCGAAGATTTTGATGATGAGTTATTAGATTGGCTGGAGAGTATTATTGTTGTTGATAAGAGTGACAGTTCCAACAGAATATTAGATATGCATGACCTAGCCAAATTGTACTATTTTCATCCAAAAATGGGAGGTAGGACAAGTATTAAAGTCGTTTTGCCCTCAGTACTTCAAGAGACCAGTAATTCAAAATCCTTTGCTTTATTAGAAGCTGAAAACTTGTTATCTAGAGACAATGAAGGTAAATTAATTGACCCATATAAATTGCTTGAAGAACGTATAGTGGATGACACAAAATCATTAACTATAAAAGTTAGAAATGGCGGTGATGCTATGGTTGCCTATAGAGAAATGTTGTATGGTCTTTCTAGAGAAAATGAAGAGGCTAAAAAAGCTTATGGTGATGCCTTAAAAAAGTATTGTAAGCTAGATACACTTGCTATGGTTGTGATTTGGTTTCATTGGAATGATTTAAGCAAACAAAAGACTTTTGTTAGAGATTCAATTTTAAATTCAATTTTATGATATTAAATGAAATTAAAGGACAAATAAAAATTTTGGCTGAAAAGCATCAATCTATTGATGAAAATGATTTAGATGCATTTTATGATGCGGATTTGATTGAATTAAGAGCCGAGAAAATGATTATTAACTACTGCGAACAGCAGAATTATTTGATTAATGGCTTTCCAACTGAGAAAAAGGAAATTGAGGACGAATTAGAGGAAGACTATTTTTGTAGAGAACGCTATCAGCTTTACCTTGATATGTTACTGGTCGAAAAAGTAGACGTAGCGGAACTGATGTGGTGTTTTACCTCCAGTTTTTGGCCTGATACTTTTGAGTCTAAGGAGCATTATATTCAATGTATTAAAGAACAATTAGAGAGTAAGAGTTTTTATGATGTAGATTTAGATTAATTTACCAAAACACGCAGTAATATCAAACCAAAAAACTCTTTCAATAACAACCCCATCATTAAAG
>NZ_CALBSN010000176.1 GCF_937967675.1 uncultured Flavobacterium sp.
ACCAAGCTGCCCAAAAATCTACTACTACTGGTTTATCTGATTTTAATACTACTTCTTCAAAAGTAGCATCTGTAATTGCTAATGCCATATTATTTTACTTTATGTTTTTACTTTATTGATATGCAAATTTAGGAATTAAATTGGAATGTAGTGTTTTATAAAAATTAGTTTTTGTTATAGTTTTATTTTAAAAATTGATACTAATTTAACTTAAAACTTAATTGCATACGCTCTAATTCTTGCAATAATTCCGATGAAATTTTAACTTTTAGTTTTCTACTTGGCATCACCAATTTAGTTTTTACTATAATTTCCTCTTTTTCTGTTTGAACAGTAATATCCATTTCTTCCATTTCATCAAAATTCTCTTCCATTTCGTCTTCTGAATCAGTAGGAATTATTGCAACTGGTTTTTCTTCTACCATTCGCTTGATTTTCTCCAACTCCATCACTTCAAAAGTTACATTATGATCACCTTTGTATTTGGTGAAAATTTGGTTCAATTCTGAAATAACACCTTCTTTTACTTCATTAATAGCTAATTGAAGCACGAGTTTTTTTGCAAATGTTGGTAACACATCGGCTAGCATTTTCACATCAATAAATTGAATTCTCGGATCGGATTTTTTCCCTGTTTCTCGATTCACCCAACCTTCTTTCACCGTAATTTTAAAATAAGCAAACTGATTTTGCAGTAAAAAATGACGGAACTTTAAATACTCTTCATCAAAAATTCGGAATTCAAAACTTTCATCATAACCTTCCACTACAAATGTTGCCCAACCTTTTCCGTTTTTAGCTGTTCGATGTTGCACATTAGTTACAATTCCGCCAAAAGATAGGTTTTTTCCAACATTCTGTTCTAGGTTTTTCAAGCCTTCTAAATTGGTATTACAGAAATATTTCATTTCAAACTTATAATCATCTAAAGGATGACCCGAAATGTAAATTCCTACTACTTCTTTTTCTTTGGCCAACTTTTCCATAGTGCTCCACTCTTCACATGGTGGCACTTGTGGTTCTGCAATTTGTACTTCAGAAGCATCTCCAAACAAACTTACTTGAGCCGAATTTTCGTTTTCTTGAAACTTTGCACCATAACGAATCGCTTTTTCTAAAAACGTAATTCCGTCGCCATCATGATGAAAATATTGGGCACGATGTGTTTCGGAAAAACCATCAAAACCACCTGCTAATGCTAAGTTTTCGAATGCTTTTTTATTGGCAGCACGCAAATCGATTCGTTTAGCTAAATCGAAGATGGATTTATAATTTCCATCTTTTCTATTCTCAACAATGGTTTGAACCGCTCCTGCACCAACGCCTTTAATCGCTCCCATTCCGAAACGAACCGCATAATCTTCATTTACTGTAAATTTATAGTACGATTCATTCACATCTGGACCCAAAACAGCTAATCCCATGCGTTTACATTCTTCCATAAAGAACGACACTTGTTTGATATCGTTCATGTTATTCGAAAGCACCGCAGCCATATATTCCGCTGGATAATGCGCTTTAAGATATGCTGTTTGATAGGCAATCCAAGCGTAACAAGTAGAGTGCGATTTATTGAAGGCATAACTCGCAAATGCTTCCCAGTCTGTCCAAATTTTGTCTAATTTTTGTTCGTCATGACCATTGGCTTTTGCTTGATCGATAAACTTAGATTTCATTTTATCCAAGACATCTTTCTGCTTTTTACCCATCGCTTTACGAAGTACATCGGCATCACCTTTAGAGAAATTTGCCAATTTTTGCGACAGAAGCATCACCTGCTCTTGGTAAACGGTAATTCCGTAAGTTTCTCCTAAATATTCTTCGCAAGCATCTAAATCGTAGGTAATCGGTTCTTCACCGTTTTTTCTACGAACGAAAGAAGGAATATATTCCAATGGTCCAGGACGATATAATGCATTCATGGCAATTAAATCGGCAAAAACTGTTGGCTTTAAGTCCTTCATGTATTTTTGCATTCCAGGCGATTCGTATTGGAAAACCCCAACCGTTTCACCTCTTTGGAACAATTCGTATGTTTTGGTATCATCAATTGGAAATTCATCAGGATTCAAATCGATTCCTAGACGATATTTTACCAATTTCACCGTGTCTTTAATTAAGGTTAGGGTTTTTAATCCCAAGAAGTCCATCTTCAACAAACCAGCGCTTTCTGCTACCGAGTTGTCAAATTGCGTTACATATAAATCTGAATCTTTGGCAGTGGTTACGGGAACGAAATTCGTAATATCATCTGGCGTAATAATCACACCACAAGCATGAATTCCGGTATTTCGCATGGAACCTTCTAAGACTTTTGCTTGTTGAATGGTTTCTCCTGCTAAATCTTCTGAATTGGCAATTTCGATTAATTCTTTAACTCGGTCAAATTCTTCTGAACGTAATGCTTTTTTGACTTCACTTTCGTCTTCAGCTAAGAATCGTGCTAAATTCCATTTCGACGGCATCATACCTGGAATTAACTTTGCAATTCTATCGGCTTCAAAAAGCGGTAAATCCAATACACGAGCGGTATCTCGAATAGCTGATTTCGTAGCCATTTTACCATAAGTAATAATTTGCGCTACCTGACTTGCTCCGTATTTATTGATTACATAATCCATCACACGACCACGACCTTCATCATCGAAGTCAATATCAATATCGGGCATGGAAACACGGTCGGGATTAAGGAAACGCTCAAAAAGCAAATCGTATTTAATTGGGTCGATATTCGTAATTCCTAAACAATATGCAACGGCCGAACCCGCAGCCGAACCACGACCTGGTCCAACAGAAACGTCCATTTTTCTAGCTTCAGCAATGAAATCTTGTACAATTAAGAAATAACCTGGATAACCTGAATTGGAAATCGTAAGCAATTCAAAGTCTAAACGTTCTTGAATATCTGGTGTAATTTCGCCATAGCGTTTTTTAGCACCTTCCATGGTGAGATGTTTCAAATACGCATTTTCACCACGAACTCCACCATCTAATTTATCTTCCTCTACTTCAAATTCATCAGGAATTTTAAATTTTGGAAGTAATACATCGCGATATAAAGAATATGGTTCCGTTTTATCGATGATTTCTTGAATATTGATAATCGCTTCAGGTAAATCGGCAAAAAGTTGCTTCATTTCGTCACCCGATTTGAAATAATATTCTTGATTTGGTAATCCATAACGATAACCGCGTCCGCGACCAATTGGTGTTGCTTGTTTTTCACCATCTTTTACACACAATAAAATATCGTGTGCGTTGGCGTCTTCTTTATTAACGTAATAGGTATTGTTAGTCGCGATTAACTTCACATTGTGCTTTTTCGCGAAAGCTATCAATGTTTGGTTCACACGATTTTCGTCTTCTTGTTTGTGACGCATGACTTCCAAATAGAAATCGGAACCAAATTGCTCTTTCCACCAAATTAAAGCCTCTTCAGCTTGACTTTCTCCAACATTTAGAATTTTACTTGGAATTTCACCATATAAATTTCCAGAAAGAACAATGATGTCTTCTTTGTATTTTTCAACAATACTTCTGTCAATACGAGGAACGTAATAAAAACCATCGGTATAAGCAATCGAAGACATTTTGGCTAAATTGTGATAGCCTTTTTTATTTTTTGCCAATAAAACTACTTGATAACCGTTGTCTTTTTTGGTCTTATCTTTATGATCATCGCAGATATTGAACTCGCAACCAACAATCGGCTTGATTACGGTTTCGGTTGGTTCTTCACCATTTTCAATTAACTCTTTGTTTTTGGCTTCAGCAGCTTTGTTGTGATTTAAAACGGCGCTTACAAAATGAAACGCACCCATCATGTTTCCAGTATCGGTCATGGCAACCGCTGGCATTTTAAATTTTGCTGAAGCTTTTACCAAATCATTAATTGCAATAGTGGATTGTAATACCGAAAATTGTGTGTGATTGTGCAAATGCGCAAAAGCAGCGTCTTTTAAATCGGCTTTTGTTGCATCTGAAATAGTGGCTTGCTCTTCTTCGCTTTGGATTTTTTGCAATCGCGCTCTAATTTCATCCGAAGCTTTTTTAAGATTGATGTGTTTTAAACCGATAAGCTGAATTTCGCCCGGATTATTTTCACGAAAACGTCTAAAATATTCTGGTGTTACGTCTAATTCTTCTTTGGTAAAAACTTCTCTTTTGATTAATTCCAAAAAACAACGAGTAGTTGCTTCCACGTCGGCAGTAGCATTGTGGGCTTCTGCGAAAGGTTGATTGAAAAGGTATTGATGTAATTCGGTAAGTGTTGGTAATTTGAATTTTCCACCACGACCACCGGGTAATTTTAATAATTCTGCTGTAGTTTCAGTACACGTATCTAAAACGGGCATTTTGGTTAAATCCGTTCCAATGTTAAATCGGTGGAATTCGCAACCCATGATATTCACATCAAAACCAACGTTTTGCCCCACAATATATTTTGTTTTGGAAAGTGCGATGTTGAATTTTTCCAAAACTTCTACCATTGAAATCCCTTGCTCCATAGCCAATTCAGTAGAAATACCATGCACGCGTTCCGCATCATACGGAATATTGAAACCTTCGGGCTTAACCAAATAATCTTGGTGCTCGATTAAATTTCCCATTTCGTCATGTAATTGCCATGCAATTTGTATACAACGAGGCCAGTTATCGGTATCGGTAATAGGTGCCGACCAACTGCGCGGTAATCCTGTAGTTTCTGTATCGAAAATTAAGTACATCTATCTGATAATTAAGCTAAAAACAAAACACAAAAGCTGATTTTGAATAAAAACAAAAATACAGTTTAAGTTAGTGAATGCCAATTTAAGTTATCAACAAAAACAAAAAACCATCTGAATTACTCCAGATGGTTTTAATCTATATTTAAAAAAATTAGAAACTTCCTAATGGAACTTTGTAAAAAACACCTTCTGAAAAAGTAACAACCTCGCCTTCTTCATCAACAACATTAAATTTGAACTTACCCGTATATCTACCATCCAAAACCTCAGTAATTGTAACTTCACCATTACTTTGTTGCACGTTAACAACTTGAAAAGTTGCATCATTATTTCCACCAACAATCGTTATTAAATCTCCAGCTCTATATCCAGTACCACGAGATACAACTGTAATAGAATTTACATTTCCAATATTTGTAGTTGTTGCAACTCTTAATCCTGAACCAGATCCTCCAATTGTTTGGGCACCAGTAGCGTTATCAATATAACCCGTACCCTGATCAATAATTGAAGAAATTTTGTAAGCAGGGCCAGAATAAACTCTCGAATCATAATGATTAGAAAAATCGGGAGTATTAAAATCGTAAGATGCAAAATTCCTAACATCAGAAGTACCTAAAATATAAGTTCCCAAATTAGAAGCACTCGTTTTTAAGGTTACTGTTTCAAACTGAGTAAATGCTGTTATCGTCATAGCACCATCAGCATCTATCGAAACTCTGGCATCATTTGCTCTCCATGACTCATTATTAAAATTTGCTTGAAATGCAGGCGTATTAGTTTGTATATCCTCTTGACAAGAAGAAAACAGCATTGATAAAGCTAGAAAAGAAATAAATTTTCCCATTTTTTTAAATTGAAATTTGTAAAGTGGAAACAAAAATAACTTTTTTATTGAAACAAATACGCTTTATAATAAAAAATATTTTACACCAATTTACACAATTGTATTACAAAGTTTTATATATTTGCACCCTTAAATAACCGAGGTCGAGAACCT
>NZ_CALBSN010000177.1 GCF_937967675.1 uncultured Flavobacterium sp.
AACGATGTTCATCGATATACCAAGGATGAATTCCAATAGAATAACTAGGAATCGAGGCATCAAATTCCCACGGATATTGATTTACCACTTCCATCACATCCGAAAGATTTGAAAATTGGTGCGTATGTAAATTGATGAATTTAGTCATGGAATTTCTTTACTCCAGCATTAATTTCAATATCCAAATCATTCTCTAAAGGCACAATCGGACACGAATATTCATAATTATAAGCACAATACGGATTATAGGCTTTATTAAAATCGATGGTCCATGTTTTTCCTTTTTGCATTCTCATGTCTACATATCGTCCACCAATGTAGCTCTCCTTCCCACAAGTCAAATCAGAAAAAGGAAGAAACAAATAATCTTCATAGCCCGATTTTTTTGATAAATCGATATTTTTATAAACATTCAATTTTAAGTCTTTACCATCAATTGTAAAATGAAGTTCACCATATTTCACATACAATGGCGTTCTAGAAGTTGTGGTTTTCATACCAAAAGCTTTCTCTTTTTTGGTTCTAACAAACTTAGCCTCCACTATATACTTGTCATTCAATGGAAAAAAATCCAACCCTTTAAAAGCTTTCAAATCTTCTTTCATTAAAGGACTTTTCAAGGAATCCGCATAACTTTGATTCAGTTCGGATTGAAATTGTTTAGCTGAAGCCAAGTCTTTTTGAGCAAACGCAAAAGCCGAACAGAATAAGAAAATCAAAAGTTTGTACATGTGATTCATTTTTAAATCTTAAAGTATAATTAGTTATTTTAAAAACGTTTTTCCAACTGCGTCATTTCGAGTGTTTGGTATTGGTAAAGCCTAAGTTTTACAAATACCAAATGTATCGAGAACTTGAGTTATGCATTTCACAACTCTTTACCATATACTACCTTTTATTAGTAGCGATGCAATAGAAATCATTTTTTACAAAAATATATAATTTCTATAACATTTTAATCGTGCTAGCTTTCGTAATTTTGCAACAGAAATAATACCATGTTAAAAAACGCCTTCAACAAATACATCGATAATTTCAGAGGATTTTCTCGCGAAATTTGGATCCTTACCTTAATCACATTCATCAATCGTGCCGGCACTATGGTACTTCCTTTCTTGTCGAAATACTTGAAAGAAGATTTGCATTTTTCTTACAGTCAGGTGGGTTGGATAATGGTAAGTTTTGGTTGTGGTTCGATTTTAGGGTCTTGGTTAGGCGGAAAATTATCAGATAAAATCGGATTTTATAAAATCATGATTTTTAGTTTACTTACTAGTGGAATCGCTTTCTTTGGCTTGCAATTTGTAACCAGTTTCGAAGGCTTACTTGTTGCCATGTTTTTTATTATGGTGATTGCCGATATGTTCAGACCCGCCATGTTTGTTTCTTTAGGTGCCTATGCTAAACCCGAAAATAGAACACGAGCCCTAACCTTAGTGCGATTAGCCATTAATCTAGGTTTTGCTGCCGGTCCAGCTTTAGGAGGATTACTAATCATGAGTGTGGGGTACAAAGGATTATTCTGGGTAGATGGTGCCACTTGTATTCTTGCCATTCTAATCTTTTGGATTAAAGTAAAAGAAAAGAAAAAATCCAAATACACAGACAAAGAACATCCAGGAGAAGTACTTACACATTCGGTTTTTAAAGACATTCCCTTTTGGATTTTCTTAATAGGTACTTTAATCACCGGAATTTTATTCTTTCAATTGTTTACGACAATTCCACTGTATCACAAAGAGCAATTCAACTTAAGCGAATTTCAAACGGGATTATTGCTTACTTTAAACGGTGTTTTGGTTTTCTTCTTGGAAATGCCTATTGTGAGTTACATTGAAAAACACAACATCAACAAACTAAAAGTCATTACCTATGGCTGTTTGGCGATGGCGATAAGTATTTATTTGTTGTCAGTGAATAATTGGGCTGGCATTTTAATCATCATGATGATTTTCATGACCTTTGCCGAAATGTTCGCTTTTCCCTTCTCCAATTCTTTTGCCATGAGTCGCGCTCCTAAAGGTCACGAAGGGCGTTATATGGCCATTTTTACCATGAGTTATAGTTTAGCGCATATCTTAAGTGCTAAAACAGGAATGGAAATAATTGACCGTTTTGGTTATCAAACCAATTGGTTCTTTATGGGAACTCTTGGTGCTATTGGAGTTTTACTTTTTGTTTGGACCATTAATTTAGTCCAAAAAGAACCAACTCAAAACTTGAAAAACTAAAAATTTAGTTAAATAACTATAAAAATAGTTGTATAACTAAAAAAATAGTTTACCTTTGATGTATCAAAACAATACGTCATGCAAAAACTTACCAACAAAGAAGAAGAGATTATGCACATTTTATGGAAGCTCAAAAAAGCTTTTGTAAAAGATATCATGGAAGAAATTACCGACGATAAACCGCATTACAACACGCTTTCTACTATTGTTCGTAACTTAGAAGAAAAAGGATACGTGGGATATAATGCTTACGGAAAAACACATCAGTACTTTCCTATTGTAAAAATTGAAGATTACCGAAAAACCTTTATGAATACCGCTATTGATAACTACTTCAATAGTTCGTACAAAAATTTAGTTTCCTTTTTTGCTGAAGAAGAAAAGATTTCGGCAGCCGAACTTCGTGAGATTTTAGCGTTAATCGAAAAAAAGAAATAGTATGGAAAATCTATTGCTCTATTTTGCAAAAGCAAACGGACTCATCATTTTATTTTATTTGATGTACGTGCTATTCCTTCGCAAAGAAACCTTTTTTGTTTCCAATCGTTGGTACTTCATTAGTGGGTTAATTTTATCCTTGATATTACCTTTAATTACATTTACAAAAACCATTTGGGTAGAACCATCACCTATTCCAACGTATAACGAAGAAGTAAGCCCTATTACTTATAATACGATTGCTCCTATCGAGGAAAACCCTCTAGATTGGTCGTTAATTGCTACAACTGCTTACGCAGTAATTTCAATACTAATCGTAATAAAAATTACAATGGAACTGGCTTCCTTCTTTAATAAAATCAGAAAACATCAAAAACAAAAAGAAACCGATTTCACTTTAATTCATTCCGACACAACAGAAAATCCTTTTTCGTTCTTTCATTACATTGTAATTAATCCGAATCAGTTTTCTAAAGAAGAATTCCAACATATTTTAACCCACGAAAGCATTCATGTAAAGCAAAAGCATTCAATAGATGTATTACTTGGAAAACTATTTTGTGCCTTCTTTTGGGTAAACCCAATCATTTGGTTCTACCGAAAAGCGATGTTACAAAACCTTGAATTTATTGCCGATAGCGAAACTTTTCAACAAATCGAAAACAAATACGAATATCAAAGAACCTTATTAAAAGTAGTGACTCATCAACACGACTTAAGTATTACCAATCAATTTTATCAATCATTAATCAAAAAACGAATCGTTATGTTACACACAAATCAATCACACAAAAGAAATGTTTGGAAGTATGCCACCATTCTTCCATTGATAGTCGGTTTCATGTTATTGTTTCAAATTGAAACCATTGCACAAGTAAAAGAAAATCCAGAAAAAGCTCATACCGTAAAAGTTGAAGCCATTGGTTTTAGTTGGGATAAAAAGGCAACTGATGAAGAAATGAAATCAGATGCAACACAATTAAAAAGCCAAGGAATTGATTTTAAGTTTTCAAACGTAAAACGCAATAAAAACGGAGAGATTATTGCTATTAAAATTGAATTTACCGATGGTAAAGGCAATAAAGGGGTAAAAGAAATAGATGGCGATGAACCAATTGAACCTATTTATTTTAGTGCCGAAAAAGGAAAAATCGGATTTACCGCTGAACCTGATTATTCGGACTATGTTATAGATAAAAAACTTTCAAAAATTGCTGGATCAGAAGTTAAAGTTAAAAAAATAGTTACAGAAGAAATATTAGATCTTCCAGAACCTCCAACGCCACCAACTCCTCCAAATCATCCTTACGAAAATTTTATAGATCCTCCACTACCTCCAGATTTTCCTAACGTTCCAGACTTACCATCAAACTTTGATAACAAAAAAGCGATGGCTAAGTATGAAAAGGCAATGGCACAATACGAAAAAAAGATGAAAGCCCTTGAGCCTAAAATGAAAGAATTCGAGAAGAAAATGGAAGCCTTTGAAAAAGAAATGAAGCTGAAAGAACCTGATATGAAACAATTTGAAGAAGAGATGAAAGTTTTTGAAGAAAAAATGAAAGTCTTTGAAAAAGAAATGGAAGTTTATCAAAAAAAGCTAGAAGTATCAACAGAATATTATATCAACGGAGAAAAAGTAACAAAAGAAGAAGTTGACAAAATGCAACCTAATGAAATTAAATCGGTTAACGTAAGAAAAAATAGTACTCCAAACCGAATTGAAATCAAAAAAAAGGAAATCAAAAAAACCAAATAACCAAAAAATCCCGATTCATTCGGGATTTTTTATTTTTATATCTTTGCCAAAAATTAAACCATGTATAAACTACTTGCCAAACTCAACAAAGCCCTTTTACCCAGTTTTACCAAACAAGGTTTAGATCCCATCAAAGCAAAAAAATGGCAAAAAGCAATTATAGCATATCGTTATTGGGTTACGGTGAATAGTTTGAAATAAGTATTATAAATAACCCCACCGTCAATTCGAGTGATTTTAGATTTTAAAAATGCTAATTTTTGAAATCTAAAATTGTATCGAGAACTATAGAAACGATTTTCATTCATTAGTTCTCGATACATTTTGTATTCGTAAATCTTAGGCTTTACAAATACAAAACACTCGAAATGACGCAGGTAAAATTAGAAGTTTAAAAGAGCATAACCTAAAATCTAAATAAGACGAGAACTATAGAACCAAAACAACACTACCGTCAATTCGAGTGATTTTAGATTTTAAAAATGCTAATTTTTGAAATATAAAATTGTATCGAGAACTGTAGAACCAAAACAGCCCCACCGTCAATTCGAGTGATTTTAGATTTTAAAAATGCTAATTTTTGAAATCTAAAATTGTATCGAGAACTATAGAAACGATTTTCATTCATTAGTTCTCGATACATTTTGTATTCGTAAATCTTAGGCTTTACAAATACAAAACACTCGAAATGACGCTGGTGAAATTAGAAGTTTAAAAGAAAATAACCTGAAAGCTATATAAGCCGAGAACTATGGACTTATATGTTTCAAAATCAATACCTCAAAGCAGCAAAAATTTCCCTATCCCCTAATTTCGCTCTACCATTTAAAAACGACAATTCCATTAAGAAATTCATTTGCACGATTTCGCCACCTAATTGTTCTACCAATTCACAAACCGCTTTTGCCGTGCCTCCTGTGGCCAAAACATCATCGTGAATTAAAATCTTATCGCCTGGTTGAATCGCATCCACGTGCATTTCTAAAGTATCGGTTCCATATTCCAATTCATAAGAAGCGCTAATCGTATTAAAAGGCAATTTTTTAGGCTTACGCACCGGAATAAACCCAGCATTTAATTTTTGCGCCAATAAAATTCCAAAGAAAAAACCACGACTCTCTACTCCTATTACCTTATCAATTTTCTGATTTTGCAACGAATTAACCAATGTTTCCAAACAAAAAGCCGTTGCTTCAGACGAAAGCAACAACGGAGTTATATCTTTAAACCCAATCCCAGGTTTTGGAAAATCTTGAATATCACGAATATAGTCTTGTAAGTTCATTTTTATTTACTTTTTTTCACATTAGGGTTTGCAAGTTACACAATTATATCTATATTTGCACTCACAAAATCGGCCTCGTGGCGCAACTGAATAGCGCATCTGATTACGGCTCAGAAGGTTACAGGTTTGAATCCTGTCGAGGTCACAAAAGCCCTGCAATTGCAGGGCTTTTTTATTTTGAATAGGATTATAAAACTAATAGAGTTCAATTAGCAAATTCAAAAAAAACTCGAAAGATTAAACCTACTCCCAATACCTACATCAGTCAAAATACAAAACTTTACCTAAAACTCACCGAACATACAACTCCTCTACTATAACTCACCGAGCATACAACTCCTCTACCTGAAACGCACCGAGCATGCATCCCCTCTACCTGTCAAATCGAGCGAAGTCGAGATTCATTTTACTACTATTTCTGTTGTAATAGGAACATGATCTGAAATTTCTCTTGCTTCTTTTAGTGTTGCAAAAGCCTCATAAAAATGAATTACTTTAGGATTACGAACAGTTAATTTCGAACTATTGTACCAAATATTATCAAATTCAGAAGCCAAACATTCTTCGTTACTACATTCTTTTTTTAATGAAGTTTTTTGGCTAACAAATACGCAATCATATCCCATTTTCTTCAAAGGATTAAATACGGTATGTGATTGCGGACAATTAAAATCACCAACAAAAAGTAAATTCAATTTTGGATATTGTTCGGGTAGAAATTTAAAATATTTAATTTCAGTTTCGGGTTGTTTACTTTTGGTTATAGCGTGAAAATTCGCAATAGTAAACTGTTTACCCTTAAAATCAAAAGTACAATAGTAAGGTTCTCTGTCAATTTCTAATTGATATTTTTTCTCCAACCAAGCCTCTCCTACTTTTTTAACTTTACTAGTTTTCCATAAGAAAGCATAGCGTTCGGTTTTATAGGCACTACTACTCGTTGGGTCACTTACCACATAATCCCATTTTGAACCTTTTCTATTAAGTTCATCCGCTAATTTAGCAACTGCTTGTGCTCCACCATCTCCAGCAACTACTTCTTGCAATGCCACAACATCATAATTTTTTAGAATAGAAACAATGTATAATAAATCAGAAGGTGATTTAGAACTTCCTAAATTTTCAACGTTCCATGATAATAACTTTACTTGAGCAAAAAAAGTAGAAGTAAAAAATATAAAAAATAGAAGTAATTTTCTCATACTATTAATCCTCCCAACCACAAAGTGACAGTCCCAATTCTTTAGCTTCAGATAGTGAAACTTTTTTTATAGTGTGCTTACAATTAGTCAAACCTTTACAAAATTTGTTATAATGATATTTTTTAGCTCCTTTAGAAAAACAAATATAAACATCGCTTTCCATTAAATTGAAAGAGGTAAATAAAAGGAAAGGTAATAGAATTCGTTTGTACATAGGATTAATTTTCATTTAAAAAATTGTTTGTAATCAAATGTATTAATATGTATTCTAAAAACACAACAAAATTTGATAAATTCTTAATAACAAAAATTTTAGAATACAAAAAACTTTTAGTTCCTTTGAAAAAAATATGTCTTTACGGATTACCGTATTGAATTTTCCCCAATTTACCATATTTTTACCGACACCTAAATTTTGGGTAATAGAAATGTTTATTTTTATTCGTTTGTTTAGTAGGCAATCTAACATACAGATGTTAGATGTTAGGTTTTTATATATGAATTAATACTTACATTATGGGAAAATTTTACAAGATTTTATTTGCATTATTGATTGTTTCTTCATTTAACAATATAATAGCAAATAATATTCCGCCAGGACCAAAAGCACAAATAAACACAACAAATACTTCTGTATGTTTAAATCAAGTAGCAACAATAACCTTTAGTGTTTTTGATGGAAATAATTCTAATGCTCCTTACACCTATTATTACACCGTAAATGGTGGTACACAACAATCTATTATTTCACCTACAACTAATGATGTTGTTACTTTAACAATCCCAACTGGAACAGCTGGAACTTTTATTTATCAATTAACATCAGTAACGGATTCTCCACCATCTAATAATAATGTTGATATTGATAATACTTCAAATATTGTAACTATTACTGTAAATCCATTACCTGTAGTAGATTTTACTTATGCAAATAATCAATGTTCAGGAAGTTCCATACAATTCAATTCAGTAGTTTCAGGAAATGGTCCATATACATATTCTTGGAATTTTGGAGACGGAGATACTTCCTCTCAACAGAATCCAACACACACGTATAACTCTATTGGATGTGGTACTGTAAATTATAATGTTTCGTTAACTGTTATCGATAATAACGGATGTACAACCACTTCTACTAAAGTTATTACAATAAAACAAAGACCAGATGCTGTTTTTAAGGACAATAATGCTGGTACTTATAATCCATCTAATCTTAGTAATCAATTTAATAATTGTAATTCTGCTGGTGCAAATGCAAATTATAATGTTAGTGTCGGATTGCACTCAAGTTCTACATGTATAACCAGCTATAGTGTTCAATGGGGAGACGGAAGCGCAACCCAAACATTCACTACCACTCCATTTACGCATACTTACACAACTTTAGGCGCTTTTATCATGACAATTACTGCTTTTGGTAATAACGGATGTTCTGTAAGTAAAAGTTACACTATCAAAAATGAGTCAAATCCAGCTGGAGGTTTAGTTAGTCCAGGTAGTACTACAAATTTGTGCGCTCCCACCCCATATTTAAATTTTGTAATATCAAACTGGGCTCTTAATTCACCTGGGACAATTTATTCTATTAATTATGGAGATAATACCCCTGTTTTAAATCTTTTACAATCCGATTTAATTAATTCAACTTATTATAATTCTTCAAATCCTGCTCTATCTGCTAATTATCCTGTTCCCCACAAATATGATATAACAAGTTGTCCAAATACAAGTACCACAGCTACTTTGACAATTTCTAATTCATGTGGTACTACACAGTCAACTATATCTCCAATAATAATTTTAAGACCCCCAACTCCTGATTTTACAAACCCTAATAAAGCATGTGTTAATACTTGTGTGACTTTTACAAACTTATCAACTCCTGCATATAACGAAAATTGTGTAGAAAGTACTTTATATGAATGGGATTTTGGAGATGGATCAGGAATTTATTCAATTACATCATCTGGAAAACCAAATCCTCCGTGTCATGTTTATACTTTACCTGGAGTTTATACAATTACTCTTACTACTTATGGTTATTGTGGTGTTTTTACAAAACAAGGCACTATATGCATAGAACCTCAATTATCACCTCAATTCACATTAAATACCATTCAAGGTTGTTCTCCTTTAGCAGTAACATCTACAAATACTACAAATTTAACTAATATTTGTCCAGGCAATCCAACCTATCAATGGAATGTAAATTATGTTGCAGGTTATTGTGGTAGTGGAACTCCTACGTGGAGTTTTACCAATGGCACAAGTGCTACATCAGCTAATCCATCATTTAATTTTGTAACACCCGGAACATACAATGTTTCAGTTACAATGACAAACTCATGTGGTGCTATAACTTCTTCTGTACAAAACATAATTGTTAAACAACCTCCTACAGTTACTATTAACACAATACCTGATTATTGTGGTTCAACAACCATCAACCCAACAGCAAATGTAAATTCTTGTTCACCCTCTTCAAGTTCATTAAGTTATTTATGGAATTTTCCTGGAGCTACAACTATTCCTGCTGGTGCAATTAACGCAAGTAATCCTTCAGGGATAATTTATTCTTTACCTGGAACTTATACGATTTCTTTAACCGTAACAAACGAATGTGGTAGTACAACATCTTCGAGAACATTTACAATTAAACCATTACCAACTGCAACAATTTCTGGAGATATTTCAGTCTGTCAAAATGCAACTTCTCCAACAATAACTTTTACTGCTACATCTAATTCTGCTCCCGCTCCTAATACAACTAATCCACCATATATTTTTACATATAATATTAATGGAGGTTCTAATTTAACTGTTACTAGTTCAACTGCAACTGCTACTGTTTCAGTTCCTACCAATACAGTTGGAACATTTGTTTATAATTTAGTAAGTGTCCAATATGGTACTTCACCTTCTTGCTCACAGAGTATGACAGGAAGTGCTACCGTTATTATTAATCCATCAGGGCAAGTTAATCAGCCTTCTAATCAAATAGTTTGTAATAATACAAGTACAAGTGCTGTAAATTTCGCTACAACAAATACTGGCGGAACTACATCATATGCTTGGTCTTTTGATACCAATATAGGTCTAACACCTTTAACTGGTACAGGAAATATACCTTCGTTTACAGCTGTAAATACAGGCACAACACCTTTAACAGCTACAATTACGGTTACTCCTACTTTAACAAATGGTGCTGCAATTTGTGTTGGTAGTCCAAAAACATTTACTATTACTATAAATCCATCTGGACAAGTAAATCAACCAACCAATCAAGTAGTTTGTAACAATACTGCTACTACTGCTGTAAATTTTAGTACAACAAATATTGGCGGAACTACATCATATGCTTGGTCTTTTGATACCAATATAGGTCTAACACCTTTAACTGGGACAGGAAATATACCTTCGTTTACAGCTGTAAATACAAGCACAACACCTATTGTTGCTACAATTACGGTAACACCAACTTTTACAAATGGAGCTACAAATTGTATTGGAACTCCTAAAACATTTACCATTACGGTTAATCCATCTGGACAAGTAAATCAACCAACTAATCAAGTAGTTTGTAACAATACTGCTACTAATGCTGTAAATTTTAGTACAACAAATACTAATGGAACAACATCATATGCTTGGTCTATTAATACAAATATAGGATTATCTCCACTTACTGGAACTGGTGATTTACCTTCATTTACAGCAATAAATACAGGTACTACTCCAATTACAGCTACTATTACTGTAACTCCAACTTATAATGGTACTTCAATTTGTAATGGTACATCTAAAACATTTACCATTACGGTTAATCCATCAGGACAAGTAAATCAACCAACTAATCAAGTAGTTTGTAACAATACTGCTACTAATGCTGTAAATTTCTCTACGACAAATACTGTTGGAACTACATCATATGCTTGGTCTTTTGACACCAATATTGGATTAATTCCTTTAAGTGGCTCAGGTAACATACCTTCATTTACAGCTGTAAACACAGGTACAACACCTATTGTTGCTACAATTACGGTTACACCAACTTTTACAAATGGAGCTACAAATTGTATTGGAACTCCTAAAACATTTACCATTACGGTTAATCCATCAGGACAAGTTAATCCTATACCAAACCAAACGCTTTGCTCTAACAATAGTACAACTGCGATTAATTTTACAACTAATAATACTGGCGGGATAACTAACTATAATTGGACCAACTCCAACGCAACTATTGGACTTCCTGCTTCAGGAACTGGAAACATTAATGCATTCAATGTAACCAATTCAACAGCTAATCCTATCACAGCTACAATTACAGTTACGCCATCATTTTCAAATGGAACACCAAGCTGTTCAGGACCATCACAAACGTTTACCATAACTGTAAACCCTAGTCCTGCAGTGAACTTCTCACCTACTAATCAAACGATCTGTTCAGGAGAAACTTCTGCTTTGGTAAATTTAAGCAGTACAACTCCTGGAGCTACTTTCTCTTGGACTGCTACTCAACCTACAGGAATTACAGGGGTTATTACTT
>NZ_CALBSN010000178.1 GCF_937967675.1 uncultured Flavobacterium sp.
GAACCATTGTGACGCATGATTTCTTGCTTCAATGTTTCGTTCCACAAACCTCTTTCTACTAAATCGTTCAATAAATGTTTGTTTACCACGATGAACTCTCCAGAAAGCACTCTTCTTGTATAAATATTTGAAGTATACGGTTCGAAAGCTTCGTTATTTCCTAAAATTTGAGACGTTGAAGCCGTTGGCATTGGCGCTACTAACAATGAGTTTCTCACTCCGTTTGCCATTACTTCTTTTCTCAAACTCGCCCAATCCCAACGACCTGAAAGCTCTTCATCTTTTAAGCCCCAAAGGTTGTGTTGGAATTCCCCTTTAGAAATTGGCGAACCTTCGTAAGATGAATATGGTCCTTCTTCTTTAGCCATTTCCATTGAAGCGGTTACTGCAGCGAAATACAAAGTTTCGAAAATTTCTTGATTTAATTTTTTCGCTTCATCACTCGTGAACGGCATTCTCAACATAATGAAAGCATCCGCCAAACCTTGAACTCCTAATCCAACTGGACGGTGGCGCATGTTTGAATTTTCCGCTTCTTTTACTGGATAGTAATTTCTATCAATTACTCTGTTTAAGTTGCGCGTTACACGTTTTGTTACGTTATATAATAATTCGTGATTGAAAGCTCCATTCTCAACAAACATTGGTAATGAAATTGATGCTAAATTACAAACCGCGATTTCATCCGGAGATGTATATTCTAAAATCTCCGTACATAAATTAGACGAACGAATCGTTCCTAAATTCTTTTGATTCGATTTTCTGTTCGCTGCATCTTTGTACAACATATAAGGTGTTCCCGTTTCAATTTGAGATTCTAAGATTTTCTCCCAAAGTTCTCTTGCACGAATAGTTTTTCTACCTTTTCCTTGTGCTTCGTATGAAGTATAAAGTGCTTCAAATTCATCTCCATAAACGTTATCTAAACCTGGACATTCGTTTGGACACATTAACGTCCAAGTTGAATCTTCTTCTACACGTTTCATGAATAAGTCAGAAGTCCACATTGCGAAGAATAAATCTCTCGCACGCATTTCTTCTTTTCCTGTGTTCTTTTTCAAATCTAGGAATTCGAAAATATCAGCATGCCACGTTTCTAAATAGATAGCAAAACTTCCTTTACGTTTTCCTCCACCTTGATCTACGTAACGAGCGGTATCATTGAAAACACGTAACATAGGAACGATTCCGTTTGAAGTTCCGTTTGTTCCACGAATGTACGAACCTGTTGCTCTTACATTGTGAATAGCTAAACCAATTCCTCCCGCTGATTGCGAAATTTTAGCGGTTTGTTTTAAGGTATCATAAATTCC
>NZ_CALBSN010000179.1 GCF_937967675.1 uncultured Flavobacterium sp.
GCCTGCTTTTTTGTGCCAACCTTCGCCAATGATTTTACCATCATGCACAATCACACTTCCTACCAACGGATTAGGATACGTAGTTCCCAAACCATTTTTGGCGAGTTCAATACAGCGTTTCATGTAAAATTCGTGCGTCGTCATAATACAAAAGTAGTATTTTTAAATAGAATTAATAATCGATTCTACCAATTTACGTACTTTTACCCAACAATAAAAATGCTATGCTAATTAGAGAAATCCAACAAAAAGATAATGAGTCGATTGCTAAAGTAATTCGTGATATTTTTCATGAATTAGATGCGCCAAAAGTCGGAACAGCTTATGCAGATCCCATTTTAGATACGTTATACGAAGTATATCAAGCACCACGTTCTGTATATTATGTTGTGGAAAAAGATGGAAAAGTGGTTGGAGGTTGTGGTATTGCGCCTCTAGAAAATGCAGCTGCTTCTGTATGCGAGTTACAAAAAATGTACTTTGCTCCTGAAATCAGAGGAACTGGTTATGCGGAAAAAATCATTGAAAAATGTTTAGAATATGCCAAAACACAAGGATTTGAAATCTGTTATTTAGAAACCTTATCTTTCATGACAACCGCACAAAAACTATACAAAAGAATAGGTTTTGAAAATATTGATGGTCCCATGGGAAATACAGGTCATAACAGTTGTGAAGTTTGGATGACGAAGAAGTTGTAGAATTAAGATTTCAGTATTAAGAATTAAGACCAATTTAGCTTATGCTTCTAAAACAATACAAAACCCACTTTTTCGATTCCTTAAAAAACATTCAGGACGAACAAGAAATCGAAAGTTTCTTTTTCATCCTAACCGAATATTTGCATAATATTAAGCGAGTAGATGTTGCTTTGAATCCGAATTTTGAACTTTCAGATGCAGCAATTGAAAAGTGGAATACTATTTTAGCGGATTTACAAAAAGAAAAGCCCATTCAATACATCACGGGTGAAACTTGGTTTTATGGGTTGCGATTTGAAGTGAATGAAAACACCTTAATTCCAAGACCAGAAACGGAAGAACTCGTTGAATGGATTATTGAAAGTCAAAAGTCAAAAGTCAAAAGTCAAAAGTTTGATATTCTAGATATCGGAACCGGTACAGGTTGTATTCCGATTTCATTAAAAGCGAATTTACCACAAGCCAATGTTTCAGCTATTGATGTTTCCGAAAAAGCATTAGAAGTGGCTAAAAGAAACGCCGCATCAAACAAACTTGAAATCAATTTTATTCTAACCAATATTTTAGAAGCTAAAGATTTGAATCAATATTTTGATGTTATTGTGTCAAATCCACCCTACGTTCGGAACTTAGAAAAACAAGAAATCAAGAAAAATGTCTTGGACTACGAACCGCATTTAGCGTTGTTTGTTGAAGATACTGATGCCTTACTTTTTTATAGAAAAATTGCACAATTGGCTTTGAAAAACTTGTCGCCAAACGGATTGTTATTCTTCGAAATCAATCAATATTTAGGAAAAGAAACCGTTGAATTACTTGAAAATTTAGGTTTCAAAAATATCGAATTGAAAAAAGATATTTACGGGAATGACAGAATGATTAAGTGTTCGATTTAGGTTTGTAGCACAACGTTTCACAACGTTTTTTCACAAAGTCCCACAAAGTTATAATTTAAAAACCTTGTGAACCTCGTGCCTTCTTTGTGTTCCTTGTGGTTAACTTTTTATTCATAACGCAACGCTTCCACAGGATCTAATTTCGATGCTTTTATCGCAGGAATTAATCCAGAAAGTATTGTAACGGCAAAAGTTACTATAAAAGCCCATATAATTGCCATCCAAGGTGTTGTAAAAGCGAAGCCAATAGCTGATGCGATTCCAAATCCAATTAAAATTCCTAAAATGATACCAACAATTCCTCCAATTTGACCAATAATCAAAGTTTCGGTAAAAAACTGCCACGCAATCGTACTTCGTTTCGCACCAAGTGATTTTCTAACTCCAATTTCTCGCGTTCTTTCGGTAACAGAAACCAACATGATGTTCATTAAGGCAATAGAAGAACCAAAAATGGTAATAATTCCAATTACCCATGCCGAAATTCCCAAAACAGCTGTATTAGAAAGTAAGGTTTGAATTAAATCATCGCTTCGTTCTATTCCGAAGTTATCTTTTTCTATTGGATTTAGTTTACGAACTCTTCGCATTGTGATAATGGCATCATCAACCGCTTCATCCAGCAAACCTTCATTGGTAACCATAACATCTAAATCGTAGTTAATGTTTGGAGCAGAAAACAATGAACGTGCCACTTGCGTTGGAATCAAAACACGTAAATCTTGACTGTTTCCAAAAGTAGAACCTTTCTCTTTTAAAACCCCAATCACTTTAAATTTGGCACCACGAATAGAAATGGTTTTGTCTAACGGATTGATGTTTTCAAACAATCCTTTTTCAAAATCCGATCCTAAAACACAAACATAATTGTTGTTTGCTATGTCAAAGGAATTGAAATTTCTACCTTTTACAACTTCTAATCCTTTATTCGGACAAAAATTTTCATCTACACCAACGATAGAAATTTCTGGATCGGTCTTTTTCTCTCCATATTTTACTTCAACTGCCGAGCCTGCTGTAAATGATAAAGATGTTGTTGTAAACGGAAAATTAAATTTATCTTGAAATGATTTAGCTTCTGGATAACTGATGATAGGATTGACACGTTGTTCGGTATCGTTTTGATTAATTTCAGACGAAAAATCATATTGACTAATAGAAAAAGTATTCGCTCCCATAGAAGCAAAATCTTTTAAAATTGTATTCTCTAGCGCTGAAACTACCGTAAGAATCCCAACCAAAGCCGTGATTCCAATAGCAATAATCATAACCGTTAACGAAGTACGCAAGGCCTGACTTCTTATTGAATCAAGCGCAATTTTTGTATTTTCCTTAAATAATCCTACCATGACTATAAGACTAAATAATTTATTTTTTGTTACATATTTAAAGTAAGAAATTTGTCAGTTCGAGCGAAGTCGAGAACTTTTAATGAATGAATCTCGACTTCGTTCGATTTGATAATCATATAGCAGTAACTTGAATTTTTTAAATCTCCGAATTGATTTTTAATACTGCTAAATATATTCGATATTTGCACAAAGAAATTTTTAAGATTTCTATGCTTTCAGAAATCTAAATTCTAAATTCTAAATTTAAAATGGCACAAAAACCAAGCATACCAAAAGGAACTCGAGATTTTTCACCAGCAGAAGTGGCGAAACGCAATTATATTTTCAGTACGATAAAAACCAATTTTGAGAAATTTGGCTTTCAACCTATTGAAACGCCTTCGTTTGAAAATTCTGAAACCTTAATGGGGAAATATGGTGAAGAAGGTGATCGATTGATTTTTAAGATTTTGAATTCGGGAGAATATCTTGATGAGTTTAATAAAACTGTTTATGATTTCTTTTTTGATTTTTATAAAAATTATTTAAACTATTTTATTGAAGGTTCTGATAAAAGTTTAGAGATATTGGAGAGTTATTTTAATACTGATAAAATCGAAGAAGAATTAAAAAGATTAAACAAAGGGAAGGTTGAAAAAATTAAAAACTTTGTCGATAATGATTTATTCGATGTTATCAAGAAAGAATTGGCTTTGAATGAAAAATATTTTTTTGAATTATGTCAAAAAAATTCAAAAGAAAAAATAGAAGGTTTAGACTTTTTATTACATGATAAAGCTGGAGATTTAGCTTATATTTCATTTGGTAATTGGTTTAAAAATGTAAAATCTGGAAAAGTAACAAGTCATATTTCTGAAAAAGCCCTTCGTTATGATTTAACTGTTCCTTTTGCGCGTTATGTGGTACAACATCAAAACGAAATTGAGTTTCCGTTCAAGCGTTACCAAATTCAACCGGTTTGGCGTGCTGATCGACCTCAAAAAGGACGTTTTAGAGAGTTTTATCAGTGTGATGCGGATGTGGTGGGGTCGAATTCGCTTTGGCAAGAAGTGGAGTTGGTACAATTGTATGACTCGGTTTTCACGCAATTAGGTTTAGGTGGCGTTACGATTAAAGTTAACAATCGTAAAATATTATCTGGAATCGCTGAGGTAATTGGCGCTTCGGATAAATTGATTGATTTTACGGTAGCGTTAGACAAATTAGACAAAATAGGTGAGGATGGCGTGAAAAAAGAAATGTTAGAAAAAGGCATTTCGGAAAGTGCGATTGAAAAAGTGCAACCATTGTTCAATTTCACCGGAACCATCAATGAGAAAATAGAAAAATTAGCACAACTACTTGCTAATTCTGAAGAAGGAATGAAAGGCGTAAACGAGTTGCAATTCATTTGTGATAACGTTACGACTTTAGGTTTACAAACCGCTTTTTTGGATTTAGACGTGACGTTAGCACGTGGTTTAAATTATTACACAGGAGCCATTTTTGAAGTCGCAGCGCCAAAAGGTGTGGCAATGGGTTCAATAGGTGGCGGTGGTCGTTATGATGACTTGACGGGAATTTTCGATGCTAAAAATAAAATGTCGGGTGTAGGAATTTCGTTTGGTTTAGATCGAATTGCTTTAGTAATGGAAGAAGTTGGTTTGTTTCCAGAAGCTGTTTTAGCAACATCAAAAGCGTTGTTCTTAAACTTTGGTGATAAAGAAGCTTTATATGCGATGAAAGCCATTGGAAAATTACGCCAAAAAGGAATCAAAGTGGAGTTATATCCAGATAAATCAAAAATCGACAAACAATTCAAACACGCAGACAGAAGAGGAATTCCATTTGCAGTAATTGTAGGAGAATCGGAAATAGAGCGTGAAGAATTTGGGTTGAAAAACTTAGCTACTGGCGAACAACAAAAAGTGGACTTTGCAACATTAGTTACTTTATTACAATAATTAAAAGCTGAACTTTGTCCTTGAACTTGTAATTGATTTTTATATGAATGTAGACGACGAAGCTAAAAAAGTAATTTGGTCCCTTCAGAATAACAAACGTACTGAAGCAGAACGAAATGTATTTGCTCCAACCGGTAAAAAACCGATGAATAAAA
>NZ_CALBSN010000180.1 GCF_937967675.1 uncultured Flavobacterium sp.
GTTTTTTCTGGCCATTCAATAAAACACCAATTGTCAGAATAAAAATATTCGTCTAATCCCATATCATAACCTTCTTCTTCTGAATTTAAACGATATAAATCAAAGTGATACACCGTTTCGCCTTCAAAAGTTCTGTATTCGTTTACTAAAGAAAATGTTGGGCTACTTGAATTATCTTTTACGCCTAATTCTTTTACCAATTCTTTAATTAAAGTCGTTTTTCCGGCACCCATTTGGGCATGAAACGTGATGATTTTCTTTAACGAAGGTGTAGCAAGAATCTGTTTTGCAATGGCATTTATTTCTTCCAAACTGTAAATTACGGTCATACTAAATTTTACTTTTACTGAACACTTTTGACTGAATACTGAACACTATTACCTCGGCTCTAAAACTAAGAATGGAATCACCATTTCTTCTAACGAAATTCCACCGTGTTGATAAGTATTTCGGTAATAACTCACATAATGATTGTAGTTATTTACGTAAGCCAAAAATAAATCGTTTTTCGCAAAAATAAAAGAGCTACTCATGTTTAGTGCTGGTAATCCAATTTTCTTCGGATCTTTCACAGCATAAACATCTTTGTCTTCATAAGTTAAACTTCTTCCTGTTTTATAGCGAAGATTCAAACTCGTATTTTTATCACCGATAACTTTCGACGGATTTTTACAATTAATCGTTCCGTGGTCAGTGGTTATAATTAATTTAAAACCAAGTTGTTGTGCTTGTTGAATCATATCCAAAAGTGGAGAATTCTTGAACCAACTTGCCGTTAAAGAACGATATGCTTTATCGTTTGAAGCCAATTCTTTCACTACATCCATTTCAGTTTTAGCGTGCGATAACATATCTACGAAATTATAAACTATCGTAGTCAAATCGTTGTTTTTTAATGATTTGAAATTATCTGCTAATTTTTTTCCCGAAGCAAAATTGGTAATCTTATAATATTCTTGTTTGATGTTTAATCCCAAACGTTTTAATTGTTCTGTTAAAAATTCGCCTTCGAACAGATTTTTACCACCTTCATCAGGATCGTTTTTCCAATATTGTGGAAATTTCTTTTCCATTTCCAACGGAGTTAATCCCGAGAAAATAGCATTACGCGCATATTGAGTTGCCGTTGGCAGAATAGAGAAGTAGCTCACTTCTTTTTCTAATTTGTAGTGATTGTTTACCACACTTTCAAACGCTTTCCATTGGTCGTAACGTAAGTTATCAATGACAATGAATAAAATTGGTTTATCTTTTTTACGGATTTCAGGAGCTACTAATTCACCAAAAATTTCATGAGAAAGTATTGGTTTATCTGCTTTTGGTTGGAACCAATCTTCATAATTACGTTCGATGAATTTTCCAAATTGCACATTCGCTTCGGTTTTTTGACTTTCTAAGATTTCTACCATGCTTTGGTCTTCGATGTTTTCCAACTCAAGTTCCCAAAACAACAGTTTTTTATACAATTCTACCCAATCTTCATAGGTACGAACTATTGCCATATCCATCGCAATTTTTCTGAATTCTTTCTGATAATCCAAAGTTGTTTTTTCGGAAATCAAGCGCGAATGGTCTAAATTCTTCTTTAAACTCAATAAAATCTGGTTTGGATTCACAGGTTTTATCAAATAATCGGCAATTTTAGAACCGATGGCTTCTTCCATAATATATTCTTCTTCACTTTTGGTAATCATAATCACCGGAACCGAAGATTTCTTTTCTTTTAATTCAGATAAAGTTTCCAAACCACTTAAACCTGGCATATTTTCATCTAAGAAAACAATATCGAAATTATTTTCTTCGAACAAATCGATAGCGTCTTGTCCGTTATTGCAAGTGGTTACGTGATAGTTTTTCTTTTCTAAAAACAAGATATGGGGTTTTAATAAATCAATTTCATCGTCTACCCAAAGTATTTTTATCTGACTCATATTTCTTAATTTGTGTGCAAGTTACTATTTATTAAACGAGGTTTGTATTAAATATTGTATAAAATTTTGAATTCTTTTTAACGATTTCATTTTGTAAAAAATCGCTACATTTGTTACTAAAATTATCAAATTGTGAGCCAAACCAACAAACTCAAAATATTTAACGATCCTATTTATGGTTTTATTACCATTCCCAATAGTTTAATTTATGATTTAATTCAGCATCCTTACTTTCAACGTTTACGAAGAATTTCCCAAATGGGAATGTCGTATTTGGTGTATCCAGGAGCGCATCACACGCGTTTTCATCATGCGTTGGGTTGTATGCATATTATGCAAAAAGCGGTTCAAACCTTGCAATTTAAAGGTGTTTCTATTTCGGAAGAAGAAGAAAATGCGCTGTATATTGCGATTTTGTTGCATGATATTGGTCACGGACCCTACAGTCACGCTATGGAGCATAGTATTGTGGAAGAAGTGCATCATGAAGAATTATCGTTGTTGTTCATGGAGCAATTGAATATAGAGTTTAAGGGAAAATTAGGCTTGGCAATCCAAGTTTTTAAGGGAGAATATCATAGAAAATTCATGTTGCAATTGATTTCAAGTCAGTTGGATATGGATAGAATGGATTACCTAAAACGCGATAGTTTTTACAGCGGTGTAGCCGAAGGTAACATCAACAGCGAACGTTTAATCCAAATGATGAATGTTCAAAATGATTATTTGGTTATCGAAGAAAAAGGAATTTATTCGGTTGAAAAGTTTTTGGTGGCTAGAAGATTGATGTATTGGCAAGCGTATTTGCACAAAACTAGTGTTGTTGCGGAATTAATCTTGACCAAAATTTTAAAGCGTGCCAAAGAATTAACTCAAAAAGGAATTGTTTTGCCATGTAGCGAACCGTTGCAATTCTTTTTACAAAACAAAATTTCCTTGGCTGATTTCGATAAAAGTGTTTTAGATAAGTTTTCGTATTTAGATGATTATGATGTTTTAGGTGCGATAAAAGTTTGGCAATTTCATGATGATTTTGTGTTACAATCACTTTGCCGAATGATACTTAATCGTGATTTACTAAAGATTCAAATGAGTGATGATAAACCTAACAAAGAGAACCTGTTAGCTTTTAAAGATAAATATGTTTCAATTACTGGTATTTCTGATAAAGAAGCAGATTATTTTGTATTCAAAGGCAAGTTGAAAAATCAAGCCTACAGCAAGTCAAGTGAGCCTATCCGAATTTTGAAAAAGGATAAAACCATTGAAGATGTAGTGGAAGCATCAGACCAATTGCATTTAAAAGCTTTATCAAAACCCGTTACAAAATATTTTATTTGTTTTCCAAAAGTCTTGTTAGAACGTTAACATTTTAATTAAATTTTATATTTTTGCCAAGATGAAGTGGTTTCATGTGGTCTGATTAAATCGAATAAATTAAATAAATGAAGTTTACAGCAGCTCAAATAGCAGGAATTTTACAAGGCGAAGTGGTAGGTAATCCTGAAGCGGAAGTCTACAAATTGGCTAAAATAGAAGAAGGAACAGAAGGTTCTTTAACTTTTCTTGCTAATCCTAAATACATAAATCATATTTATTCTACTCAAGCAACAGTTACAATTGTTAATAACACCTTTGAGCCTGAACAAGAAATTTCTACAACTCTTATAAAAGTTGAAGATGCATATAAAGCGTTTTCTCAACTTTTAGAGTATTACAATCAAGTAAAATTGATGAAATCAGGAATTGAGCAACCTTCTGTTATTTCTGAAGGAGTTACTTATGGTTCAGATTTATATCTGGGTAGTTTTTGCTATATTGGTAAAAATGTAGTTATTGGCAACAATGTGAAAATTTATCCTAATAGTTTTATTGGTGATAATGTAATTATTGGTGATGGTTGCGTTTTCTTTGCAGGAGTAAGAATTTATTCAGAAACGGTAATTGGTAACAATTGTACGATTCATTCGGGAACTATTGTAGGTTCTGATGGATTTGGATTTGCACCTCAAGAAGACGGAACTTACAAAAAAGTACCACAAATAGGTAATGTTATCATAGAAGATGATGTAGAAATCGGAGCTTGTTCTACAATCGATAGAGCTACTTTAGGTTCAACAATAATAAGAAAAGGAGTCAAACTTGATAATCATATTCAAGTAGCTCATAATGTTGAAATTGGCGAAAATACAGTAATTGCTTCTCAAACAGGAATTGCGGGTTCTACAAAAATTGGCAAAAATTGTATGATTGGTGGTCAAGTAGGAATTGTTGGGCATATTACAATTGGTAATAATGTTAAAATTCAAGCACAATCAGGAATAGGTAAAAGCTTAGGAGATGGTGAAGTAGTTCAAGGAAGCCCAGCCTTCAATTATGGTGATTTTGCTAAGTCTTTTGTTCATTTTAGAAATTTACCTAAAATTGTTGCAGATATCGAAAATTTAAAAAAACAATAATCCAAAATAAATATTATAATCATGGTTAAACAAAAAACCATCGCTAACGAAATTTCCCTAAAAGGTGTTGGACTTCATACTGGGCAAGAGGTTACTATGACATTAAAACCTGCGCCAGTTAATAATGGTTTTACCTTTGTTAGGGTTGATTTAGAAGGTCAACCTATCATCGAAGCAGATGCTAATTATGTAGTGAATACACAACGTGGTACAAATCTTGAAAAAAGAGGCGTTATGATTCAAACACCTGAACATGTTTTGGCTGCTATTGTAGGTAGTGATTTAGATAATATTATTATTGAATTGAACGCATCTGAACTTCCTATAATGGATGGTTCTTCAAAATATTTTGTAGAAGCTATTGAAAAAGCAGGTATTGTTGATCAAGATGCGGATAGAAAAGTATATGTAGTTAAGGAGGTTATTTCATATTTAGATGAAGCTACAGGTAGCGAAATTACCGTTATTCCTTCAGATGAATATTGTGTAACTGCTATGGTTGATTTTGGAACAAAAGTTTTAGGTACTCAAAATGCAACAATGAAAGGAATCAAAGATTTTAAATCGGAAATTGCAGATTGTAGAACATTTAGTTTTTTACACGAGTTAGAAGCTTTGTTGAATAATGGGCTAATTAAAGGAGGAGATTTGAATAATGCTATTGTTTATGTGGACAAAGAGATTTCTACAGAAACAATGGAAAATTTGAAAAAAGCCTTTAATAAAGAAACTATTTCTGTTAAACCAAATGGAATTTTAGATAACTTAACGTTGCATTTTCCTAATGAAGCGGCTCGTCATAAGTTGTTAGATGTTGTAGGAGATTTATCATTAATCGGAACTCGTATTCAAGGAAAAGTAATTGCAAACAAACCTGGCCATTATGTAAACACCCAGTTTGCAAAAAAAATGGCTAAAATTATTAAAGCTGAAGAGCGAAATAATGTTCCTCAATATGACATTAACAAAGAACCCGTATTGGATATTCATGGAATCATGAATTTACTGCCTCATCGTCCACCATTTTTGTTGGTTGATAAAATTTTAGAATTGACAGATACTCATGTGGTAGGATTAAAAAATGTGACTATGAATGAAGATTTCTTTGTAGGACATTTTCCAGGAGCACCTGTTATGCCAGGAGTATTACAAATTGAAGCAATGGCTCAAACGGGAGGAATTCTAATTTTGAGCTCAGTTCCAGATCCAGAAAATTACTTGACTTATTTTATGAAAATCGATAATGTTAAGTTTAAAAATAAAGT
>NZ_CALBSN010000181.1 GCF_937967675.1 uncultured Flavobacterium sp.
TAATGTTGTTCGCCTGTTTTGTCATACAATACCGTGTTTTTTTGCACCAATTGCATTACTTTTTCATTTGTAATTTCAATTGTGTCGCTTTCAGTAGCATTAATGACTAATTCGAAAATATTTAATAATTTTCGTCCATCGCCACCTGAAAGTCTTAACAATGCTTCGGTTTCTTTTAATTGAATGTCTTTCTTTTGAAGTTCTACATCCGTTTTCATCGCACGATGCAATAAAGCTTCCAAATCGTCTTTGGTAAATGCATTCAACACATATACCTGACATCTTGACAATAAAGCGGGAATAACCTCAAAGCTCGGGTTTTCAGTTGTTGCGCCAATCAAAGTTACCCAACCTTTTTCAACCGCTGCTAATAATGAATCTTGTTGCGATTTACTAAAACGATGAATCTCATCAATAAATAAAATTGGATTTTTAGCGGTGAATAAACCACTGCTTTGTTTCGCTTTTTCAATGACTTCACGAATGTCTTTAACGCCTGAATGTATCGCACTCAGTTGGTAAAATGGACGTTTACTTTCTTGCGCCATGATTTGCGCTAAGGTTGTTTTTCCAGTTCCTGGTGGTCCCCATAAAATCAAACTCGGAATTAATCCTTTGGCAATTTGTTGCGTTAATGAACCTTCAGGTCCAACTAAATGCAATTGGCTGATATAATCCGATAATTGTTGTGGACGAATGCGTTCGGCTAATGGTTGATTCATGACGTAAAATTACAATTTTATGACAAATGTGCATAGAAATATTTTTGGCTTTATCTTTGAACGTAAATTAATATGGAAAAACAACACGATAATCCTTTTCAGTTTACAAAAGCGGTCATTTTATTGCCGCTGATTTTTGTATTGACTTTATGGTTGGTTTTTTGGTACGAATTGCAATTTCAAAATAATTTGTCACATTTTGGAATCTATCCAAGAGAAGTGTATGGATTAAAAGGAATTTTATTTAGTCCGTTTTTGCATGGCGATGTTGAACATTTGGCAAACAATTCCGTTGCTTTATTAGTGTTGTTGCCAATATTAAGATATTTCTATAAAGAGCAATCGTTCGTGGTGTTGTTTTTAGGAATTCTCTTTTCAGGATTGGGAACTTGGTTATTGGGAAGACCAAGTTATCACATTGGCGCCAGTGGATTAATTTATGCTTTGGTAAGTTTTATTTTCTTCAAAGGTGTTTTTACCAAATATTACCGATTAGTAGCTTTATCATTCACCATCGTAATTTTATACGGTGGAAGTGTTTGGTATATGTTTCCTAATGTAAAAGAAGGTATTTCTTGGGAAGGACATTTGGCTGGATTTTTTGTGGGATTAGCTCTAGCATTAATTTTAAAAACACCCCAATTTTCAAAACCTATTTTCTACGAATGGGAAAAACCCGATTTCAATCCTGAACTCGACCCGTTTATGAAAAACTTCGACGAAAAAGGAAATTTTAATCCACCACCAAAACCAGAAGAATTGATTAAAGAATATTTTACTTCTTCTATGAAAGTGGTTTATGAGTTTTTGGGAGGGAAGAAATAATTACTTTATGGAAAAAGAATTGAAAATTTTAATTATTTCTGGGAAGAAAACATCAAATTTATCAATTTCAGCCGAATAAGTTAGAATGTATGCCTTCTCATTCTGAATTATTAAATATTGATAGAATTTTAGATTTCTACCTGTTAAATTTGCTGTATAACTTAATGAATGTAATTCTGAATTGTTTACTCTTGTTCTTTTAGATTCAATAAGCTTTCCGTTTTCTTTTATTTGGTTTTCAGTAATTATTACATACTGATTTAAGTCAATTTTATATCCCTTTAAATTTTGTGTTAGTAGATTGATGTTTTCAATAAATGTATCTTTTTCATCCTCTTTTTCAGTGTAAATAATAAATTCAGTGTCTCTTGTTTTAGAATCATCATATCTAAAATTACTTGGATATGAAATTTCATAATCTGAAGTTTTTATAGTTTTTAAATCTTGACCAATAATAGGAATTGAAATAAAAGTAATTATAAGTAAAATAAAATTTTTCATTGGGAGGAAGATTAATAATCTAAAATTTCTACATTCTCTGTCTCACCGCCTCATACAAAAAAGCACCGCAAGCCACGGAAACATTTAACGATTCAATAGTTCCAAACATAGGTAATTTCGCTTTTTCATCTACAATTTTCAATACTGAAGGATTAACACCTCTGTCTTCGCTACCCATAATAATCGCAACACCTTCGTTGAAGTTGATGTCATAAATGTGTTGCTCTGTTTTCTCAGTGGCAGCAACGGTTTTGATTCCGCTTCCTTGTAAATAGAATATAGCATCTTTAATATGATCTACTTTGCAAATAGGTACATTAAAAACAGCTCCAGCCGAAGTTTTAACCGTGTCACCATTTACAGGAGCCGAACCTTGTTTTTGGATAATGATTCCATCAACACCCGTACATTCAGCAGTTCTAATGATAGCGCCAAAGTTACGCGCATCAGATAATTGATCTAAAATTAGGAATAAAGGTTTTTTACCACTTTCAATAACACTTTCCACCATAGTTTCTAATGCAACAAAAGAAATAGGAGCAATAGTTGCCACCGCACCTTGGTGATTGTTTGGAGTCAATCGGTTTAGTTTTTCAACAGGAACGTAGGAAAAGTTGATGTTGTTTCTTTTCATCGTTTTCATCAAATCTTGCATCAAGTCGCCTTGTGCCTCTTTTTGAACGAATACTTTATCAATTTCCTTTTTAGCGTTAATTGCTTCAATTATTGCTCTAATCCCGAATATTTGGTTGTCTTTTTCCATG
>NZ_CALBSN010000182.1 GCF_937967675.1 uncultured Flavobacterium sp.
AAAAAAAAGAGGACTGAAATAAATCAATCCTCTTTTAATTAGTAATTCAATTAAAATTAATTTTTAATGAATTTTATAGTTTTAGAATTACCATCTCTTTCTATAGTTATGAAATAAACGCCATTACTATAACTAGATGTATTGATTTTTAAGTCTGCTTGAGAACCTACTTTTTTATTTGAGATTTTTTGTCCTAAACTGTTGTAGATTGTATAGCTTGTTGCAGTTTCAAAATCACCATTTAAACTAATGTTTAACTCATTAGTTGTTGGATTAGGATAGATTGATACTCCTGATAACAAATCAAAACTTTGAGTGCTTAAAGTAGCATCAGTTCCAAAATAATATGTTCCTGCTAAACCTGTGTTTGTAGTAGCAGTTAATGAAATATTTGTACCAAATGCAGCTAATGTTGTAGCATAAGTTGCAGTTTCTCCTCCTTTAAATACTTTAAGTGCAGTTCTTGTATTTCCAGTTGCTGTTTCCCAAGCTGCAATTTCAGCCTCAGTAAAATAGAATTTTAATGTAGCGTTCCCTGAAGAGCTGTTAGTCGTTGGAGTAACTAAAAATGTTTTAGCCATTACTTTTAAGTTATTTGCAGTGTTGCTTCCGTAATTAACTGCAGCAGCTCCAGCAGAAGTTTGACTTCTGTTTACTTCTACTGAAGTACATCCGTAATTGAAAGCGTTTGGAGTTGCATCTAACATAACATTCCCTGTTGAAGTATCTTTACTATAGAAAGTACCAGCGGTAGGAACAAATACTTGATATTTAGTTGCAGCATTAACTTCTGTTTGAACAGCTGTATTTGTTGTTTTAGTAATTAAAACATCATCTAACATGATAAGATTCATGTCAAAAGTGTTGTGGTGTCTAAAAACTAAATACACGGTTTGACCTCCGTATGATGAAATATCAACATTTATAATATTTCTTTGTGTTGGTCCAGCTAATTCTGCATCGTTTATAACTGGAGTTTGAGCATTTAGAGTAGCTGTAGTAAATGTTGAAGGATTAACAGTAGTTAAATATACTGAATAATGTTCTTTATAAAAGCTTCCTCCTTGAGTTGTCCCTATCGCAAAGCTTAAATTTAGAGTACCTGTTGGTAATGCAATAGCAGTTGGGGTGTAAAGAATATTATCAGGATTCAATCCATCTACACCGTCCCAAGATCTAGAGAAAGCAAGATTAGTTGTGAAACCAATAGCTGTTGAGTTGGTGCTTGGAAGAGAGATACCCCAATTATTAGTATCACCATCTAAGTCTTTAATACCTGTAATTAAAGTTGGAGAAGGGTCAAAAGTTTCACTTAATAGTGTAACAAGGGTTGTTGAAGAGGAAGCAACGTCATTATCAATTATTGAAACTGATAAAGTTGATTTACTTGTTATAATTGTTCCATCTCCTCCATTAGCATTAACAGTCATTGTTATTTTAACAGTTTCAACTGGTTCAACAATTCCATCATTGAAATATCTAATTGTTAAAGTTTGATTTGCAGTTGAACCAGAGTTAAATGTAACTGTTGGTGTTAAAATTTGGAAATCTACATTGTTTGTTGCTGTGCTTGTACCGTCAACAGCAAAAGTTACTACAGCATTAGAAGTTGGTGCTTTAATAATTGATAAATTGTAGTTTACATCTGTAAAACTGCAACTTGTAGTTTCTACAACCTCACATTTTCCAGCGCCTTGGTTAAAGTAAATTCCTGCAGATGGTGCAGTTGCACCATTTGATGCGTTAAGGGTACTTCTTCTAGGAGAATTAGCCATTACAGTTTGCATACGCAGTTTTTGCTCTGCTGTAAAAGTATCCATACATGCATCATTTGTATAATCCATATAATTTTGTATCATGTCATTTCCAGGTGTCACTGTACATGTATTTACAACAATACATTCGTAGTTTGGTTCACTAGCGGCTGGCGTATCCGCACAATAATCTTTGGTTGTATTTGTATTTGCAAGAGGGCATGTTGAGTCATCTCCCCATATATGTCTTAGACCTAACCAATGCCCTACTTCATGTGTCATAGTTCTTCCTAAGTTATAAGTAGAGTTTAAAATAAATGAACCATCATTTTCAGCTATTGTTCCAAATGCATCATATGATGCTACAACTCCATCAGTATTTGCAGTAGTTGTTCCAGCTGGAATACCAGTCAGAGTTGAACCAGTTGGGAATTGTGCATATCCTAATACTCCATCTAAATCTCCACTGAATCTAAAAGTCCACATATTTAAGTATTTAGTTGGATCCCAAATAGTGTTAGCTTTTTCAGTTTCTACAGCAGCTCGATTATAACTAGCTGTCGTTGTTTGAACTCTATCAATTCCATTAGTTGGATTTCCATTTGGATCTCTTTTTGCAAGAATAAAATTGATTTCGGCATCTACTGCTAAACCAGTTGAGTTTGCCCCTCCAGGTGTTCCAGCTAAACGTCTGAAGTCTTGATTTAATACATTAATTTGCGAAATTGCTTGCGCGTCTGTGATATTTTCTCCCGTTCCTAAACAGTCACCATTATGAATAATGTGAATTACAACAGGTATATTATATACAGCTTGAATGTTTCTTCCAGCTGCTCTGTCAGCTCTGATTTGATCAATTAGTGGAGAAAGCCAATTTTCAAATTCTAAAATGGATTCTCTTTGAGGATTTGTTGACTTTAAGAATGTTTCATTTTCTGAAGTGTAACATCTAATATGTCCACTTGGGGTTCTTTCTTGGCTAGGGACTTCAATTTGTCTCCCAAATTGTTGAGCTTTTTTTTCTTTGATATTTTGTCCAAAACAAACAGAGGTAGTTAAAGTTAGAAATAAAAAAGAAAATAAATTAAAAGTAATTTTTTTCATAATAAATTCAGTTAGAATAATAACGCAAGTTACATTTGTTTTACAAAAAAACAAAATCTATTATTTTTTTATTGTTTTTCTTTGTAAGAATTCAATATATGAAATTTATTTATTCATATGGTTTTTAACAAAAAACAAGTGTTTTTTTTTAAAAAAATGTTTGATTGTTTGTTTTTTTTATAGATTTGCTCATTAACCTTAAATTTAACCTAAAAATGAAAAAAAATTTACTATTATTTTTTCTTGTGATTTTTTTAATGAACAATGGTTATTCACAGAATAAAACTATGTGGAGTCCCTTGTCAGAGAAAGAAATTGAAAGTTCTCCTAAAGTGAGAAGAGCTTCTTTCCCTCAAGAGTATACATTATGGAAATTAGACATTGTAGCTCTTAAAGAAAAATTGAGAAATGCCCCAATAAGAGGGCAATTTACACACAGACAATCAAACATTGTTATTCAGTTACCTAACGCAGAAGGTAAGCTAGAACAATTTAGAGTACTAGAAACTCCAATTATGGAACCTGAATTGGCTGCTAAATTTCCAACAATTAAATCTTATGTTGGTAAAGGAGTTGACGATGTTACAGCAACCGCAAGATTTTCAGTTACTGAATTTGGATTGCATAGTATGACATTATCAGCTGGTAAAAGTACAGCTTTTATTGATCCATATACTGAAGATGCACAAAATTATATTGTTTATAATAGAGCAAGTTTAGTTAGTGACGGACAAACATTTGAATGTTTAACTAATAATGATGTTCACTTACCATCTTTAGAAAATGATCGTAGAGCTTTTTCTACATTCAGATCAGATACAGATGATAAAAAACTAAGAACCTACAGATTAGCACAATCATGTACAGCTGAATATGGAAATTTATTTCGTGGTAATTCTCTAGATCCTTTAGCAACACAAAAATCAAGAATCCAAGCTCAAATGGCGATTACTATGACACGTGTTAATGGTGTTTATGAGAACGATCTTGCAATCACAATGATTTTTGTTGCTAATAATGATGCTGTAATTTATTTGGGTGCAACAGGTTCAGATCCTTGGAGTGGTGAATATAATGTCCAAACAGGAGTTACAATTGATGCCAACGTTGGATTCAATAATTATGACATAGGTCATAACTTTAACACTTCAGGTGGAGGAAATGCTGGTTGTATAGGTTGTGTTTGTAGTCCAAGTACAAATCCCAATGGAGGTTTTCATAAAGGAACTGGTATGACAGGTCGTTCAAATCCAACAGGAGATGCTTTTGATATTGATTATGTAGCTCATGAAATGGGGCATCAATTTGGAGGATTTCACACCCAAAGTAGTTCGAATTGTCGTTCAGGAAGTGGTACTACAGAAGTTGAACCAGGTTCAGGATCAACTATTATGGCTTATGCTGGTATTTGTTCTGCTAACGTGCAAAGTAATAGTGACTCATATTTTGGATATGTAAACATAAGAGACATTATGGAAAACGTTAAATTTGGTATTAGTCAACCTACTTTGCCAATAACTAATTTAACAAATAATCCACCTACTGCAAATGCTGGTAGAGATTATGTAATACCTAAATCTACAGCCTTTATGTTGGTAGGTCAAGGATCCGATCCTGAAGGAGACCCTCTTACCTACACATGGGAACAAAATGACCCACAAAATCCAAGCACATCATTAGCTCCAATTGCTTCTAGAGTAGCTGGTCCAATGTTCAGATCTATTTGGGGTACATCTTCTCCAGTTCGATATTTGCCTAATATGGCAACGGTATTATCAGGAGCTACCGCAAATACATGGGAGGTTTGCCCTTCTGTAGCAAGAGACTTAAATTTCTCATTAACTGTTAGAGATAATAATTCTGGAATTGGTCAAACAGCTACTGATTTAATGAAGGTTACCGTTGATGGTGTTGCAGGACCTTTTGTTGTAAATGCTCCTAATAGTCTAGTGTCTTGGCAAGCAGGAACAAATCAAAATGTTTCATGGAATGTTGCAGGAACTGATTCAAATGGTGTTAATGCAAAATTTGTTGATATATACTTGTCTACTAATGGAGGTACAACATTTCCAATTTTATTAGCTAGTAAAGTTCCTAATGATGGTTCGGAAATAGTTACAGTACCAAATATTCTAGGAACAACTAATAGAATAATGGTGAAAGGTTGGGATAATATATTCTTCGATGTTTCAAATACTAATTTCACTATAACAGCGCCTGCAAATACAATGGCAATATCCTTTAATGGAATTGAAGGAGAGCAAAATAAATCTATTTGTCAAGGGGCAACTATTAATTATACAATTGATTATAAAGCTTTGGGCGGTTTTACCGGAACAACTACTTTTACGGCTACTGGTAATCCTGCAGGAACAACGGTATCTTTTTCACCAACATCAACAAATTCAGATGGAAGTGTAACGATGTCAATTACTAATACCGCAGGAGCAGTTGCAGGGTTTTATAATATTATAGTAACTGCAACATCTGGCGCCATTGTAAAAACAGCTCCATTTTATTTAGATTTATTGAGTAATAATTTTGGAACTCAAAATTTATCAGCACCAGCTAATAATACAATTAATCAATTTGCAAACTTAACTCTAAGTTGGCCAGCAAATGGTGCTGCAACATCTTATGATATTCAAGTAGCAACTGATGCAGCATTCGCGTCAATTGTTTATAGTGGTAATATTGTAGGGACTAGCTATGCTTTAAATGGTTTGTCAGATGCAACTATTTATTATTGGAGGGTTAAGCCTAAAAATGCTGGTTGCGAAGGAGTTTTTAGTGCTACTTATAATTTTAAAACAGGGCAAACGAATTGTGCTTTAACAGCAAGTACTGATGTTCCAAAAACAATTGTGGGTACTGGTGCAAATACTATAACTTCTACTTTGAACGTTGCATCAGGTGTTGTAATTACAGATTTAAATGTTAATTTAAATATTACACATACATACATTCAAGATTTAACTATTAGATTAACTAGTCCATTGGGTACTATTGTAAATTTATTAGTTGAACCATGTGGTGATAATGATAATATGAATGTAACTATAGATGATTCTGGTTCGGCTGTTATTTGTGGTACTGGAAATCCTTCATTATCAGGAGTAGTTGTTCCTTCACAAGCTTTGTCAACTTTTAATGGGCAAAATTCTACAGGTACATGGACACTTACTGTTGTTGATGGATATTCAGGCGATGGTGGAACATTAAATAGTTGGGGTTTAAATTTTTGTACAACTCAGCCGTTAAGTATAAATACCAATCAGATTAATGATTTGGTTCTTTATCCTAACCCAAATAATGGTAGTTTTAATATTCAATTTAGTTCTAACTCAGGAAATGATATTAAAGTGAATATTCATGATGTTAGAGGAAGAGAAATCTTTAATAAATCCTACAATAATAATGGATTATTTAATGAAAATTTACAATTAAACAATGTTCAATCTGGTATTTATCTTGTAACTGTTCAAGATGGAGCAAGAAAAGAAATAAAGAAAATTGTAGTTCAATAATTGAATTTCTAATTATAGAAAAAGGGAAGTTTTAAGCTTCCCTTTTTTATTTTCCATTATACGCATTCATGGTATTGTTTAAACCTGCTAAAGCGAAAGATTTTATTATTTCTGAACTAATTTCTAATCGCTCTTTTAGTTTTTCTTTTTCTTCTTCTGACCATTCACCTAAAACATAATCAACTTGTTGCCCCTTTTTAAAAGCATCACTAATTCCAAATCTATATCTAGGATACTCTGTTGAATTTAATAATAATTGAATGTTTTTAAGTCCGTTATGACCGCCGTCACTTCCTTTGGTTTTGATTCGGATGGTTCCAAATGCCAAATTCAAATCATCGGTAATAACTAACATATTTTCTTTTTCGATGTTTTCCTTTTCTAGCCAATATTTTACCGCTTTACCGCTTAAATTCATATAAGTATTTGGCTTTAGTAATAATAGAGTTCTTCCTTTTATTTTTAGTTCGGCTATTTCACCCAATTTTACGGTTTGAAAAGAAATTCCTTCCTTGTTGGCTAAATAATCCAAAACTTTAAATCCGATATTGTGTCTTGTATTTGCATATTCTGAGCCAATATTTCCTAGCCCTACGATTAAGAATTTCTTCATGGGTAAACGCTCTTGTTTTTGTTTTTTAAATAGATTTGATAGCCATATCATAATGCAAAAGTAATGCAAAGTTTAGATAGATAAAAGCATAAAAAAAGCACCAGTAAAAACTGATGCTTCTTTTGTATAGATTGAAAAGAAATTATTTTTTCTTTTTTGCTCCTTTTTCTGCTTTTGCTGCTTCTTGAGCTGCTTTCATTGCCGCACGAGAAATTCTCACTTGACAAACTACAGTATTATCTGGGTGCATTAATTTAAAATTGTTAGTTTCAATTTTAGTAACATACAACTTGTTACCCATTTGTAATTCTGAAATATTAGCTTCAACGAAGTCAGGTAAGAATTTAGGTAAAGCTTTTACTTTTAAACGACGTTGGTTTAAACGTAAAACACCTCCTAATAATACCCCTGGAGAGGTTCCTGTAACTTTAACTGGTACTTCCATGATGATTTCTTTATCATCACTTAATTGGAAGAAGTCGATGTGTAAAATTTTGTCAGAAACTGGGTGGAATTGAATGTCTTGCATGATAACATTGTAAGACGTTCCGTTTAACTCAACTACAACTGTGTGTGCGTTTGGAGTGTAAACCAAATCTTTAAATGCTCTTTCGTCTGCAACAAAATGAACTGGTTGATTTCCTCCGTAGATAACGCAAGGAACCATTCCAGCATCACGTACGGCTTTAGTTGCCTTTTTACCTACGCTTTCTCTTTCTGATCCTTTAATCGTAATTGATTTCATTGTAAAATATATATAATTAATAAATACTTATTAAAGTGGTTGTTTGATTACATCAAAAATTTACCACTGATTGAGTTGTTGTTTTGTACCATATGCATTACTTCTGCAAATAATGGGGCGCAACTTACAACTTTAATTTTTTTCGATTCTTTCTTTAAAGGAATAGAATCGGTAACAATTAATTCTAACAATTTAGAATTTTCTATTTTTTCATACGCTTCACCTGATAAAATTGGGTGCGTACATATTGCTCTTACGCTTAATGCTCCTTTTTCCATCATTACATCAGCGGCTTTTGCTAATGTTCCTCCCGTGTCAATCATATCGTCAACTAAAATAACATTTCTCCCTTTTACATCTCCGATTAGCTCCATTGTGTCAATTACATTCGCTTTTTTTCTTTGCTTGTAACAAACTACTACATCAGATTCTAAAAATTTAGAATAGGCATAAGCTCTTTTTGAACCACCCATGTCTGGAGATGCAATAGTTAAATTTTCTAAATTTAAACTTGTCACATAAGGTAAAAAGATAGTTGAAGCAAATAAATGGTCCACTGGTTTTTCAAAGAACCCTTGAATTTGATCAGCATGTAAATCCATAGTCATAATTCGGGTTGCTCCAGCAGTTTCTAAAAGTTTTGCAACTAATTTAGCTCCAATTGGCACTCTTGGTTTGTCTTTTCTGTCTTGTCTTGCCCAACCGAAGTAAGGAATAACCGCTGTAATATGACGTGCTGATGCTCTTTTTGCTGCATCAATCATCAATAATAATTCCATTAAATTGTCCGAACTTGGGAAAGTGGAACAAACAAGGAATACGCGCAATCCTCTTATCGATTCTTCAAAAGAAGGCTGAAATTCGCCATCACTATATTTAGAGAACGTAATCTTACCTAGCGGAACACCATACTTTTCAGCAATTTGTTCGGCTAAATACACACTCTGAGAACATGCAAAAATTTTTGCTTCTGGTTCTTGATACAGCATGTTAATTTATTGTTTAGTAGTTAGTTAGTGTTGTGTCGTGTAAACGAGGTGCAAATTTAGAAATAAAATCGAACTCTGAAAGGATATTTTTAACTATTTTTTTATGAATTGCAGAAATATTTTTTACATTTGCACCCACATAATGATACTTCAATCATTTTCCATTGCCCGGATGGCGGAATTGGTAGACGCGCACGACTCAAACTCGTGTACTTAGGTGTGTGGGTTCGATTCCCACTCCGGGTACTAAACCTCTCAGAAATGAGAGGTTTTTTATTTATGTTAAATTTGTTTGTTGTTTTTCTGAATTAAGTTTTTAAGTTTATATTTGAAAACATAAAAATTGAAAATAATGAAAAAGAATATATTTTTATTTGGTGTTATTAGTTCACTATTTTTTATCTCTTGTAAAAAAGACGAGGAAGTAAAACCTGTGGAAGAATCCCAAAAAACTGTGCAACCTTTTTCAGGGGAAGCTTGGTTAAAACAGCGAGTTGGCAATCAAGGACAGCAAGTGCAACCCATACAACAACAAACGCAACAAACCACACAACCGCAAACACAAACAGCGCCAGGAATGAATCCACCACATGGGCAACCAGGTCATCGTTGTGAAATTCCGGTAGGAGCTCCTTTAAATTCAAAATCAGTAAATCAAAAGCAACCACAAGTAACCACACAAGTTGTTAGTCAAAAAGCAGAGGAAAAACCTGTAATGAAAATTAATTCTGGTAATGGTTCAACAACTATTGAAGGTGTAACTACTCTTCCTGGTATGAACCCTCCTCATGGTCAAGAGGGACACCGTTGCGACATAGCTGTTGGCGCACCTTTACCTAAACAGTAATTTAATTAAGTAAATAAAAATCAGTAAACTTAAATTTAAGTTTACTGATTTTTATTTTAAGGGCCGAAGTATATTACTAAAACTAATGATATATTGAAACTTTCCTTTAGTTACTTTTTTCATTATGTAAATATATTTGTGCTTTGCAATTTTTTTAGATGGAATTACGACCTCTTTTTTGGTGCTGAAATCTTTTATATGAACATCAAAATTTCTGTTTACACTCAAATAATTCGCAATTCTACTTTTTAAATTAGTAATCGGATATTCAGAAAAAATCGCCTTTCGGTTTTGCGAAATGATGATTTTTTCTCCTTTATAAGTTTGCGTTAGTATCAGAATACTTTTGTTAGAATTTGTTGCGCCAACTTCTTTTTGAATATTCTTAATTTCGGCTTCCGATGCACTTCTAAAGTCATCACGATACACACTTTTTACGGTTGAATTACAACTTTGTAATCCGACAGAAGCAATAATAATGGATATAAAAACTAGAATTCTCATAAATAAAAAACCCGTTTTTTGAAGTTTTATTGCATAAAAAAAGAGCCCGAAGGCTCTTTTATCAGTTTTTTAACTTTTCTATTTTAATTCTTTAACACCCATATTGTAAAGTGTAAATACTTGCATGTCCACATTTTCTTGAATAGTAGCCGCAACCGATTTTCCAGCTCCGTGACCTGCATTTACATCAATACGAATTAAAACGGGATTGTCTCCAGCTTGTTTCGCTTGTAATTCTGCTGCAAATTTAAAACTGTGTGCTGGTACTACTCGGTCATCATGATCGCCTGTAGTAACCATAGTTGCTGGATATTTTGTACCCGCTTTTACATTATGAACTGGCGAATAACCTTTGATATATTCAAACATTTCCTTGCTTTGTTCCGATGTTCCATAATCGTAAGCCCATCCTGCTCCAGCTGTAAATGTGTGGTAACGTAACATATCTAAAACTCCAACTGCAGGTAACGCCACTTTTACTAAATCAGGGCGTTGTGTCATCACTGCACCCACTAATAAACCTCCGTTTGAACCTCCTTTTATGGCTAAATAATCAGAAGAAGTGTAGTTTTCTTTAATCAGGTATTCAGCCGCTGCAATGAAATCATCAAAGACGTTTTGTTTTTTCAATTGCGTTCCGGCATCGTGCCATTTTTTACCGTATTCTCCACCTCCGCGTAAATTCGCAACAGCGTAAACGCCTCCATTTTCTAACCAAACGGCATTCGCGATGCTAAAAGAAGGGGTTAAACTAACATTAAATCCTCCATAACCATATAAAATAGTTGGATTTTTTCCGTTTAATTTTGTCCCTTTTTTATACGTAATAATCATTGGAATTTTTGTGCCATCTTTTGAAGTATAAAACACTTGTTTTGATTCGTAATCTGCCGAATTGAAATCGACTTTAGGTTTTTGATATACTTCTGATTTTCCTGTTTTTGGATCAAAAGCATAAGTAGTTCCAGGGGTTACGTAATTCGTAAACGAAAAATACAAAGTAGTTTCTTTTTCTTTTCCACCAAAACCACCAGCTGTTCCAACACCTGGTAATTGAATATCACGCACTAATTTTCCGTTGTAATCGTATTGTTTAATGAAAGACACTGCATCTTTCATATAACTTGCGAAAATATAACCACCACCAGTATTTGGCGACAAAACATTTTCAGTTTCAGCGATGCAATCTTTCCAGTTTTCTTTTTCCGGATTTGATAAATCAAAAGTCACCACGCGTTTGTTTGGTGCTTTGTAATTCGTTACCAAATAAACTTTTGACCCTTTGTTATCTAAAACATCATTGTCGTTTTCGTAATTGTCAATTAGCGTTACGATTTTAGCATCAGGTATTGATAAATCCAAGTAATATAATTCATTTCCAGAAGTAGAATTCGCAGCAGAAATAAACAAATATTTCTCATCTTCCGAAACATAACCACCAACATATCTTCTTTTTACATCGCCACCAAAAACCAATTTATCTGTTTTTTGCGAAGTATTTAATTTGTGATAATACAATTTGTGTTGGTCGGTTTTTGCTGATAATTCGCTTCCAACGGGTTTGTCATAGCTTGAATAATAGAAACCTTCATTTTTGTACCAAGAAACACCACTGAATTTCACATCCACAATTGTATCGCCGATGATTTTCTTAGTTTTAGCTTCCATTACAATCACTTTTCTCCAATCGCTTCCGCCTTCTGAAATAGCATAAGCAACTAAGCTTCCGTCTTTTGAAAAGTTAATTCCGCCTAACGAAGTTGTTCCATCTTTTGAAAAGGTATTTGGATCTAAAAAGATTTCTTCTTTACCGACTTTATCTTTTCGGTACAAAACCGATTGATTTTGAAGTCCGTTGTTTTTGTAGTAATATGTATAATCACCTTCTTTGAATGGAGCCGAAATTTTTTCGTAATTCCACAATTGTTCCATTCTAGATTTAAGCTGATTTCTATATGGAATTTGTTCTAAATAACCATAGGTCACCACATTTTGTGCTTTTACCCAAGCTTCTGTTTCAGTACTTCTGTCGTCTTCTAACCAACGATAATAATCGTTAATTTGTTCACCAAAATAAGTGTCAACATGGTCAATTCTTTTTGTTTCAGGATAATTGATTTTTGTTTGTGCGTTCATAACAAGTGTACAAACAATAGCGGATACTGTTATTGTTCTTTTCATATTGGGTTAGTTGATTAAAACAAAGATATTCAAATGAATTGTAAAGAGTTGTTAATTATAAATCAAAATTTAAACTCAGAATTATATTTCGTCCCATATTGTTAATTCCGTCTGTTTTTAATCTAGATAAGTGATTCGTATACATTTTGTCTAAAAGATTATTAGCGTTTAAATTTACATTAAAAGCGGTTTTACCCAATGTTACTTTTCCGCCAACAGCAAAATTAATCAACAAGTAGTCTGGCGTTCTAGTCTCAAATTCGTTGATATTGTTTTGTTTGAAAGTATAATTGAAGAAATAGGATAGATAAGCGTTTTTGAAATATTTAAACGATTCAAATTCCATACGAATGTTGTTTTTCCATTGATTCGCTGGGATTAATGGTAAATAATTGTCGTTTTGTTTTCCTGTAACACTTTCAAAACTACTAGTAAAATGTAACCAATCATACGGATGTGGATGAAAGTGAATTCCTGCTTCTCCACCAAATAAATAGGCGTTGTTTTGCACATAATTGTACACGTTATTTCCGTCAATTTCGGCACCTGTTGGCGTAATGTAAATGTAATTGTTTACGTGATTGTAAAATCCGTTTATGAACCATTCAAAGTGTTCGCTTTTGTATTCCAAATTCAAATCCACTTGAAAATTTTGTTCGTTTTTTAATTCAGAATTTCCAATTTCATAACGATTACTTCCTTCGTGAACGCCATTTGAAGTTAATTCGGATAAATTCGGAGCTCTAAATCCAGAAGCAATATTAATTCGGGTTGAAATATAACTTGATAAATTGGTTTTGTAACCTATAGAAGCGTTGAAACTGTTGAAGTGTTTATCAATGGCTTTAAAATAACCTTCTTCGCCTTCAATTCCGTGAGTGGAAGTGTTGATTCTCCTGTTGTCATAACGAATTCCCGCTTGTAGAATGTTCGAGTTCCAAGTGTAATTGGTTGTAGCAAAAGCACCAAAATCTTTCACATTTGCATCTGGAATTAATAATTCTTCCCCGAAATTGGTGTTGGTTTGGTCAATTCCTTGAATTCCAATGATGCTTTCCAAACGACTCTTTTTTGGAAGATAATATTTCACATTGTAACTCGCGGTTTTCAATTTCATAGATAATGCAATTTCATTGGGCGCTTCTAATTCTTTTCGGTCGTTTAATGAGTAACCAAAATCACCTTCTAATTTTGAATTTTTGAAATACACTTTTTGATTTAAACTCAATACATGATTATCGACTTCTTGTTTTGGATATAGCGGATTTCTGAATCCTGAATTTTCTAAACCTTCTTCAGGTAAACCCAAGTTTAAGTTGTTGTAATTGTATCTAAAATCGGTTGAAAATTTAGAGTTTGAATACCCAATTCCCGATTTAAAATCTTTCTCAATAAAACGTGTATTGATGATTCTGTCACTACTCGGAACTTTGTAATCGGCATTCGATGTGTAATTTCCTCTAACCAAAAACTTAAAATTCGATGGCGATGCTTTAAACCCGAAAGTTGTTGAAGTTCCTTGTATATTAGTAAAATATTTTTGTTCAAAATCAGCGGATTTTTGTTGAAAAGAAGCATATTTCTCCGGATTAAAATACACCACGCCACCCAAAGCATCAGAACCATATAATAACGAAGCTGGACCTTTAATAACTTCTACACTTTCAATTCCGGCAGCGTTTAAACCTAAACCATGTTCTTCGCCAAATTGTTGGTTTTCCATACGAACACCTTGCGAATACACTAAAACTCGATTACCACTTAAGCCACGAATAACAGGTTTTCCAATAGAATTTCCTGTCGAAATCTGAGAAACTCCTGGAATCGTTGCAATTCCGTCAATAAGCGAAGTAGCTCCGTTTTCTTTTAAAGTGTTTACCGAAGCGTGTTCTACTTTCATCACATTTTGCGATTGCATTTTGTTGTATAAAGTAGAAATAATGATTTCATCTAAATGTTGTTCTTTTTCGGTAAGAATTACGTTCAATTTGATTTCGGCTCCGTTATTCGTAACGATTTCAGTTTTAGTCTCGTAACCCGATAAATGAAAAATAAGTTTATTAGTTCCTTTTGGTAACGATGAAAATTGATAAAATCCGTTTTCGTCGGTTGTAGTTTCCGAATTATTTTCTTCGATATGAACGATAACACCAGATAATTTTTGGTTGTTGGTATCTGTAACATAACCGCTAATTTTAAATTGAGAAAAGCCTACTATCGATGACAATAGCAGTAGTGTATTGAAAAGATATTTCATTTTTTAATTTGTTTTTATTTGATAAATAATACAGCAAAGTGTTGTAAATCATTTTGATATACAGCAGAAGAAGCCTTGTTTAGAAAACAAAGCGAAATTATTTAAGCAATAAAAACAGGCGGACCGCGAAGATGAAAAGAATTTCCTTCATACGTAATGCAAGATTCATTACTATTGAATTGATATGGAATTTCGTAAAACGAAGGAATAAAATCAAATTGGAAAACTTCTGGTGAAAGGAAGGCCGCAAATTTGAAATCACAAATCGGACAGTCATCACTTTCGGTAAACGTTTTTTCTGAAGTTTTAAAAGTCAAATGATGCGAATCGTCACAACATTCCGATTTTACATGATGGTCGTGCGAAAAAGTGTGAATAGATTGATAACTTACAGCAAATAATACTGCAAGCATCAAAAACAAATTCATATGTAATAATTTCTTTTTCACCATCACAAATGTACTGCTTTTAGGACAAAGCCAAAAAACAAACCACGAATTAACGATTTTTTAAGTTTTGATGACTTATTTCGCTAGTTCGTGGTTATTTGTTTTTGCCACGGATTAAAGGATTCAAAAGGATTAAATCCGTGTTAATCTGTGGCTAAAATTATACTAAATTATTTTCAACCAAATATTCCGCAATTTGAATTGTGTTTGTTGCTGCTCCTTTTCTTAAGTTATCGGCAACAATCCACATGTTGATGGTGTTCGGTTGGCTTTCATCCCTTCTAATTCTACCAACAAAAACATCATCTTTTCCTTGTGCGTAAATTGGCATTGGGTATGTAAACGTTTCTAAATTATCTTGAACTGTTACACCAGGCGTGTTTTGTAAAATTTGACGCACTTCGTTTACATCAAAATCGTTTTCAAATTGAATGTTTACCGCTTCACTATGTCCACCAACAACAGGAATACGAATTGCTGTTGCAGTAACGGCAATGGTTTTGTCGTTTAATATTTTTTGTGTTTCGCGCACCAATTTCATTTCTTCTTTGGTGTATCCGTTTGCTTCAAAACTATCACATTGAGGAATCGCATTTCGGTGAATTGGATATTTGTATGCCATATCACCTTGAATTCCCGCATATTCGTTTTCTAACTGCCGAACGGCTTTAACTCCAGTTCCAGTAATGGATTGATAAGTTGAAACAACAATACGTTTGATATCATATTTAGCATGTAAAGGTGCTAAAGCCATTACCATTTGAATCGTTGAACAGTTTGGATTTGCAATAATTTTATCTTCTTTTGTTAAAACCGAAGCATTGATTTCTGGAACTACTAATTTCTTAGTGGCATCCATTCGCCAAGCAGAAGAATTGTCGATTACGGTTGTTCCTACAGCTGCAAATTTTGGAGCCCACTCTAAAGAAGTTTCTCCACCTGCCGAAAACAAAGCAATCTCAGGTTTCATATCTACAGCGGTTTGCAAACCTACCACTTTATAGGTGTTGCCTTTCCATTCGATTTCTTTTCCAACTGACTTTTCAGAAGCAACTGGAATTAACTCCGTTACAGGAAAATTACGTTCTGCTAATACTTGAAGCATTATTTCGCCTACCATTCCGGTAGCGCCAACTACGGCTACTCTCATTTTGATGTGTGTTATTTAATGATGCAAAAATATAGAATATTCAAACGACTTAGCAAATATTGATGAAATTATAACAAAAGTTTTGATTTGTAACAAGTTTCTAAAAAAATACCCCGACGAATCGGGGTTTAGTTTAGCATATATAATGTAGCGGTATCGACTATTTTTTTAATAAGTCTCTAATTTCAGCTAACAATTGCTCTTGTGTTGGGCCGGCTGGAGCCGCTGGAGCTGCTTCTTCTTTTTTCTTCATGCTGTTAATTGCTTTAACCATTAAGAAAATAACAAAAGCAATTACTAAGAAGCTAATTACAGCTGCTAAAAATTTACCATATAAAATTCCGCCATCTGTTTTTAATCCGGCTAAATCTTCTACTTGAGCTGCTTTTAATGCTGGGTTTAATAATGCAGGAGTTATTACATCAGATACTAATGAGCTAACGATAGCTCCAAAAGCACTTCCAATAATTACTCCAACTGCCAAATCCATTGCATTACCTTTTGCAATAAAATCTTTAAATTCTGAAATAATTCCCATAGGTCTTAAATTTTTAGGGTTAATTTATGTTTTTATACTTACGAATATACAAAATTTAAAATAAAATGTTAATTTTTGAAGAAAATTCGCTTCACGCGTTGTGAAATCCCAGTCAGAATTTCATAAGGAATCGTTCCAATAACATTTGCCATCTCCGTTACTTTCGGGTTTTTGCCAAATACAATTACTTCATCTCCAGTTTTACATGAAATGTTGGTAACATCCACCATCATCATGTCCATACAAATCGAACCTAAAATCGTAGCTTTTTGATTATTGATGGTAACAAACCCTTTTTCATTACCCCAAGCTCTACGAATGCCATCCGCATAACCAATTGGAATCGTAGCGACTTTCATTTTTTGTGTTACTCGAAATCTTTGGCTGTAACCAATGCTTTCTTTGGGTGAAACTTCTCTTATTTGGGAAATGATGGTTTTTAAAGTACTCACATTTTCCAACACTTTTAATTCTTGTTCCGAATTTCCAATACCATATAAACCAATGCCTAAACGCACCATTTCCATTTGCTTTTCAGCATAATTGAAAATGCCAGACGTGTTTAAAATATGACGAATTGGTTTTGAAGGCAATACTTTTTCTAATTCGGAATACATCGTATCAAAACGTTGAAATTGTAATTTCGTAAAATCATCAAATTCCAAATCATCACTTGCCGATAAATGCGAAAACACGCTTTTCACCTTTACAAAATTGTTGTTTTTTAGTAAGGAACACAATTCGGAAATCAAATGCGGTTCAAATCCTAAGCGATGCATGCCGGTGTCCAATTTAATATGAATCGGATAGTGCGAAATATTTTGGTGTTGGGCAATCTTTAAAAATGCTTGTAAACCTGTAATCGAATAAATTTCGGGTTCTAAATTATAGGCAATCATGGCTCTAAAACTACTGTTTTCGGGATTTAAAACCATAATTGGCGTTGTGATTCCAGCTTTTCGCAATTCGATTCCTTCATCGGCAAACGCTACACCTAAATAATCGATTTTATGATGTTCGAGCAATTTAGCAATTTCATAACCACCATTTCCGTAACCAAAAGCTTTTACCATGACCATAATTTTGGTTTCTGGTTTTAGTTTGGATTTGTAGAAATTCAGGTTGTGACTAATCGCATCGAGGTTAACTTCTAAAATGGTTTCGTGATTTTTCTCTTCCAATAAAACCACAATTTCATGAAAGTTGAAACCACGCGCGCCTTTCACAAGAATAGTTTCGTTTTGAAACGATTGCGTGTTGAATTGCTGTAAAAATTCTTGCGTAGTGGCAAACGAAATCACATTGGGTAAATCGTTCAATTGTTTTCCGATGGTTTCGCCAATGGTAATAATGCGTTCGATTTTATTTTTCGAAAGTAATTGTTTTACCTGATTGTAAAGTGTTTCCGCAGCAATGCCACTCGTGAAAATATCAGATAAAATAATCGTTTTTTTATCGTGTAATTTTTGTTGTTCTAAGAAATCCAACGCAATTTTCAACGATTGATAATCCACCGAATAACTATCGTCGATGACCAAGCAATTGTTGATGCCTTTTTTGGCTTGAAGTCTTAATTCTACTGGATATAATTCGGCAACTCGATTTTGGATAAACGCAATTTCTTCGCCTAAAAACAGCATGAAATTCACGCAAGTAATTACATTTTCAATCGAATTTTCGTCTGAAAACGGAATAGTTACACTAAAAGTGTTGGCTGTGTTTTTGAAAGTTAATTCGGTTTTACCATTTTCATTTTTCTTTGAAACGAAAAGATTCGCACTTTCATCCGAAAAACTCCAAGTGTGTTTTTGACTATTTTCTGGAAGTAAAGCTTCAATTTCGGCATTCTTTTCCAAGAAAATATCGGAACAATTTTCAAAAAGTTTGATTTTCTCTTTGATTTTGGCTTCGCGATTTGCAAAACCTTCATCATGAACCGAACCAATATTCGTTAAAATCCCATATTTTGGTTGGATGATATGCTCCAAATTCGACATTTCATTGGGTAACGAAATTCCGGCTTCAAAAATTCCCAAATCGTAATTTCCTTCAATTGCTAAAATTGATAAAGGAACGCCGACTTGCGAATTATAACTTTTCGGATTTCGAACAATCAAATGATTCGGACTTAATAAGAAATTCAACCATTCTTTTACGATGGTTTTTCCGTTGCTTCC
>NZ_CALBSN010000183.1 GCF_937967675.1 uncultured Flavobacterium sp.
TCCTTCTCCTTCTATTCTTGAATGCAACAACATCTTATTTCAATTTTTGAAGATACATATTCACTACATTTTCTAACCCTAAATATAAAGATTCTGAAATTAAAGCATGACCAATGGAAACTTCAAGCAATCCAGGAATATTATCTTTAAAAAACTTGATATTATCTAAACTCAAATCATGCCCTGCATTAATTCCTAATCCTAGTTCATTCGCTTTGATTCCCGCTTTTACGTATGGCTCAATTCCGTTTTTGTTTCCTAATCCATATTCGTGAGCAAAAGATTCGGTATACAATTCAATTCTTTCTGTTCCTGTAGCTTTTGCTCCTTCAATCATTCGTTCATCGGCATCCACAAAAATAGATGTTCGGATTCCGTTTCTTTGAAATTCTTGAATAACTTCTATTAAATACGATTGATGTTTTATAGTATCCCAACCCGCATTAGAAGTCAAAGCTCCAATAGCATCGGGAACCAAAGTCACTTGAGTAGGCTTACATTCTAAAACCAAATCGATAAAATTATGTTGTGGATTTCCTTCAATATTATATTCGGTATACACAACCGATTTTAAATCGCGTGCATCTTGATAGCGAATATGTCTTTCATCGGGTCTTGGATGAATGGTTATTCCTTGTGCTCCAAATTGCTGAATATCTTTTGCAACTTTCAATAAATCAGGAACATTTCCTCCTCTTGAATTTCGAAGTGTGGCAATTTTATTAATATTTACAGATAACTTTGTCATAATAATTTTAATTTATACAAAAATACAAAGTATAAGTTAGCTAGCATGTAGTATTTTTTGATTAATTTGCGATATATTTTCATCTCATCTACAATGAATAATTTAACAAGCTACATCACTAACGAAATAAAACCATTAAAACACACGGATTCAATAGCGGAAGCGCAGGATTTATTTTTAGACTTTCCATACAGTCATTTCCCAGTAACCGAAGATGGTGTTTATATTGGTTGCGTGAGCAAAGAAAATGTAGAACTATTAAATAGTGATTCTATCATTAATGATAGTCGATTTCATTTTGAACGTTTTTTTGTTCGTACTACTACCATTTGGCTTGATGTATTGGAGATTTTTGCTAAAAACGAAAGCAACTTAATTCCCGTTTTAGATGACAAAAATACTTATTTAGGATATTATGAACTTGAAGATGTAATTCGCTTTTTTCATGAAACGCCATTCTTAAAAGAAGAAGGTGGAATTATAGTAGTGGAAAAAGAATCGGATAAATTTTCTATGAGTCAGGTGTCCCAAATCATAGAAAGTAATAACGCCAAAATTTTAGGTTTATTTATCTCAAATGTTGTGGGAAACAAAGTAGAAATTACTATAAAAATCAGTCAAAGTGGCTTGAACGATATTATTCAAACTTTTAGACGTTATGAATATGAAATCATTTCGGAACATCAGGAAGATTCTTATTTAAATAGCTTAAAAGAACGTTCAGATTACTTAGACAAATATTTAAATATTTAAAAATAAATCGTAATGAAAATAGCATTATTTGGTCAATATTATCAAAATAGTACGGCCGAAACGGTACAAAAAGTAGTTTCATTTTTAGAGTCAAAAGATATTGAAATTGCTTTTGAAGCACATTTTTTAGACATTTTAAAAGAAAAAAATATCGTTTCAAAAAATTATAAAACATACTCTTGCCACAAAACATTAAATAATGATTTTAAAGCTTTAATTAGCATTGGCGGTGACGGTACAATACTAAAAGCCGCCACATTTGTTAGAGATAAAAATATTCCTATTATTGGAATTAACGCTGGAAGATTAGGTTTCTTAGCAACGATTCAGTTTGATAACATTGAACCGCTTTTGCAAAAACTACTAGATAATGATTATGCTATTTCAAAAAGAACTTTATTGAGTATTAAAACTACTCCAGAATACGACAATTTTAGTGAATTAGATTTTGCTCTAAACGAAGTTACCGTTGCCCGAAAAGACACCACTTCGATGATTACTATTATAACCTATTTAAATGGCGAATATCTTACTTCATATTGGGCAGATGGTTTAATTATTTCAACACCTACAGGCTCAACAGGGTATTCTTTAAGTTGTGGAGGACCAGTTCTTACTCCAAATGTAGAAAGTTTGGTAATTACACCAATGGCACCACACAACCTAAATGCAAGACCTTTAGTTATTCCAGATGATATGGAAATTGAACTTCGCATTTCAGGACGTGAAGAACAGTTTTTAATTTCGTTAGATTCAAGAATATCTGCAGTTTCTAAAGATACCGTTGTAAAAATTAAAAAATCTCCGTTTACCATTTCAATAATTGAGTTCAAAGAAGAATCTTTTTTAAACACTATTAGAAAAAAATTACTTTGGGGAGAAGATAAAAGAAATTAACATCTTTCTTATATCATTATTCATTTTTTAGCGTTTCTATTTATAATTAATAACAAAAAAATCTCATAAAATAGGGATAAGAAATCAATATTATTATATTTGCAAACTATTTAAAAAAATGAAGTACCTATTATTTTACACATTACTGATTTTCTGCAACTTCAATGCTTATTCTCAAATCAACGAATTAGGTGTTTTTGTTGGAGGTGTTAACTACATAGGTGATGTAGGTCCAACAAGTTACATATCTCCAAATGAGCCTGCAATAGGAATACTATACAGATGGAATAGAAGTCCGAGGCATTCTTACAGATTTTCATACACCCAAGGAAGTTTAACTTCAAATGATAAAGACAGTGATGTTCCTAGTAGAAATTTAAGAGGGTTTTCATTTAAAAATAGTGTTAAAGAATTTTCAGCTGGTTTAGAATTTAACTTCTTGGACTTTGACTTACATGATTCAAAAACTAAAATATCGCCATATGTTTATAGCGGAATTAGCTATTTTATTTATGATGAAATATACATACTAAATAATAAAAGCAACAAAGATTATCAAAGCAGCACATTTGCAATCCCTATGATAGTAGGTTTAAAAGGGCGTTTCTTTGAAAATTTTATTATTGGAGCTGAGGTAGGATTACGATATTCTTTCACTGATAATTTAGATGGAAGTAATCCAAAAAATGATAATTTTGAAACTTTACGCTTTGGAAATTTAAACAGTAACGATTGGTATGTATTTACTGGATTAACACTAACTTACACATTTGGGCAAAACCCATGTTTTTGTTCTGAATAATATGGAATTATTACAAAAGATAAATATCGATTATTTACCCAACCATTTAGCTATTATAATGGATGGCAATGGAAGATGGGCAAAACAAAAAGGAATGTTACGTGCTTTAGGACATGAAAGCGGAACCAAATCAGTAAAAACAACAGTAGAAACGTGTGCAAAACTAGGTATAAAAAACCTAACTCTTTATGCTTTTTCTACAGAAAACTGGAATCGACCAAAATTAGAAGTTGATACCCTAATGAAGCTATTGGTTTCTTCATTAAAAAAAGAAATTAAAACATTACAAAATAATAATATTAAATTAAATGCAATTGGAAATTTAACAAATTTACCCGATAGCGTACAAAAAGAATTACTAGAAGTAATCAACAAAACAGCTGAAAACACAAGAATGACGTTAACATTAGCACTAAGTTATGGTGCTCGAGAAGAGTTAATACAAGCTGTTAAAAAAATATCAAACAAAGTTAAAAATAATATAATTTCTGAAGAGGCTATTGACGAATCAATTATTAATCAGCATCTTTACACACACAATTTACC
>NZ_CALBSN010000184.1 GCF_937967675.1 uncultured Flavobacterium sp.
TTCCTCTATCGTTGATGATTTGCGTTTTGTATACTTTTTTTCCAGAAGCTTTTAAGATTTCGGCAACCGAATAACCTAATAAATTATTTCTGATGTGACCTAAATGTAATGGTTTGTTGGTATTTGGTGAAGAATATTCTACCATTACCGCTTTCTCTCCTTCTTTTGGAGCTACAAAACCAAATGCTTCGTTGTTTTTTATTGAATTGAAAAATTCCACATAAAATGCATCTGAAATCACGATATTTAAAAATCCGCCTACTACATTGAACTTAGAAACTTCATTTACGTTCGCCACTAAGTAATTTCCAATCTGATTTCCGATTTCAACCGGATTACCTTTTAATACTTTTACCAAAGGAAAAACTACCATAGTAATATCACCCTCAAACTCTTTCCTAGTAGCCTGAAATTCAACTTTTTCAATAGAAATATTGAACAATTCAAGTACCGCTTTTTGGATGTGTGTAGTTAATGTGTGATGTAATGTCATTTTACCTTATTTTTTTGAACGTGCAAAGGTAATAAATAGTAATTAGTGATTAGTAATTAGTGATTAGTTTTTTTTCGATTAAAAAAATATTTCAAAAATCCTGTAACAATTAACAATTGTTGAAGTCTATTAAACACAATCATCAATCATTTTAATTAAAAACAAACAAATGAAACTTAAATTAATTATTACCTGTTTTTTATGCGCTATAACTTTAAGTTTTGCCCAAAATTCAGGAAGCATCAAAGGAAAAGTAGTTGACAAAAAAACCAATGAACCTTTACCATACGTAAACATTATCCTAAAAGAAAATAACAAGATTATTACAGGAGGTGTAACCACAGAAGACGGAAATTTTGTAATTAATAAATTAGCTTTACAAAAATACACGGTTGAAATTCAATTTATTGGATACACAACGGTTGTTAAAAACATTGATTTGACTTCAGATGCCAATCAAAACCTAGGAACAATCGCTATTTCTGAAGACGTATCCGAATTAAAAGATGTTGAAGTTGTGGTAGAACGTTCAAACATGGTGCAAAAAATTGATAGAAAAGTAATTAATGTTGGAAAAGATCTAATTGCTTCAGGAACTACCGCTTCTGAAATTATGAATAATATTCCAACTGTAAGTATTGACCCTCAAACGAAAGAAATTAGCATGAGAGGAAACAGCAATGTACGTGTGCTTATCGACGGAAAACCTTCGAATGTTTCGGTGGAGCAATTGTTACAACAAATTCCTTCGGCTTCAATCAAACAAATTGAGTTGATTACAAATCCTTCGGCAAAATACAACCCAGAGGGAATGAGCGGAATCATCAATATTATTTTGCATAAAAATTCGCAAGATGGTTTTAATGGTTCTATCAACACTGGAGTTACTTTTGGAATTACTCCAAAAACCAACTCGGCTTTAAACATGAATTACCGCGTAGGAAAAGTAAATTTTTATACCAATTATGGTTTTAATCACGGAATTAACGCAAACAATGGTTATGTAGATAGCGAAAGAACCAATCAAGAAAATCGTCAAGATTTTAATTTCCGAAATAAAAATAATTCACATCTATTAAAACTTGGAATGGATTATTATATCAACGAAAAAAACACACTATCTGCTTATACCAATCAAAGTTTCACTTATGGTTCTGGTACAGGATTGACAACAGTTGTGTATGATGATGCAATTACAAACCGAAATACAACTCAGCTTTTTGGAAGTAATGGAAACAACAAAAACCAAACCTATGATATGGTTTTCAAACATGATTTTGAAAAGAAAGATGAAAATTTAGAACTTCAATTGAATTACTCACATACGGTAAATGATGAAAACACGCTTTATGATGAAACTATTTTAAACCCATCAGAAAGTTTTGAAAGAAGAAATATTGTTAAAGGAACTACGGATTATTTTCAATTTAATGCCGATTATGTAAATCCGTTAACCGAAAGCACGAAATTAGAATTGGGAGTGGAAACGAGAATTCAGAATTCGGGTAATAGTTTTAATGATATTAATCCGAGTTTTACAAGCGCTAATAATTCGTTTGAATTTGGTAGAAATATTTATTCAGCCTATGCAAATTTAGGAAAGCAAATTGGAAAATGGAGTGGTCAACTTGGGGTACGTTTAGAATATTTTAATTTAGATGCCAATTTTGCCATCAACGAAACCAATCCGAGTTTTTCTGATGCCCAAAATATTTCTGATGATTTATTTACAGCTTATCCATCGGCCTTTTTAACGTATACAGCAAACGATAAAAACTCATTCAATTTCAATTATTCAAGACGTGTTGACCGACCAAGTATTGGACAAATTAGTCCAATTAGAGAATGGACAACGCCTTTGATGGAATCAAGAGGAAATCCAGGTTTAGTACCACAATTTACCAATTCATTTGAAGTGAATTATACTAGAACTACAAAAATTGGTTCCATCACAAGTGGTGTTTTCTATAGAAGTATTTCGGATGAGATTTCAAGAACGGTTTATAACGATCCAAACAATCCAAACCGTAATATTTTATCGTATGCCAATTTTTCAAACAATGATGCTTTTGGAATTGAAACTTCTGGAAATTTAAAATTTGCAAAATGGTGGGCGGTTAATGCAAGTTCAGATGTATATTTTAAAACCGCAAAAGGAACGGTACAAAACGCAAACACTAACGCATTAGAAAATGCTTCAGTTGATGTAACTACATTTAATGCTAGAATAAACAACACTTTTACAGCAACCAAAGATTTACGTTTTCAATTATTTGGAATGTACCGAGGAAAAGACAAAGGCTTACAATACGATAGAAAACCAATGTACAAAATGGATTTTGGAGCAACCTACAACATTTTAAAAGGAAAAGGTACGATAACAGCTCGTTATAATGACGTTTTTGAAAACATGCGATTTGCTTTTGATGGTAATATTCCGTTTAGACAACAAGGAGCTTTTTATTGGGAAAGTCAAACGTTTTATGTAGGATTCAATTACATGTTTGGTGGTGGAAAAAACCGAGCATTAGCAAGAAAACAAAGGGATGCCAACGAAACACAAAGTGGTGGTGGAATGTTTTAATTTTAGTAATTAGTCGTTAGTGATTAGTAAATAGCAAAAACGCTCTGAAAATTCAGAGCGTTTTTTTCTATATTCTATTTTCTTTATTCTATTTTATAAAAACTACCATCTAATAATAACACTTCCCCAAGTAAATCCAGAACCAAAAGCAGCTAAAACAACTAAATCACCTGATTTGATTTTACCTTGTTCCCAAGCTTCCGTTAAGGCAATTGGAATAGAAGCAGCAGTGGTGTTTCCGTATTTTTGAATATTATTGAATACTTGGTCATCAGTTAAACGGAATTTCTGTTGAATGAACTGTGAAATTCTCAAATTCGCTTGATGTGGCACCAACATATTAATATCGGAAACTTGTAAATTATTAGCTTGTAAGCCTTCATTGATTACTTCACTAAAACGAACTACTGCATTTTTGAAAACAAATTGTCCGTTCATATATGGATAATAACTTTCATCATTTGGATCGTTATCCGCAATGATATCGGTTACCCAACGCTTGCCCATTCCTGGTGCAACTAAAGATAATTCTTCGGCATGTTGTCCTTCAGAGTGTAAATGGGTCGATAAAATTCCTTTGGTCAAATCTTCTTCTCTTGAAAGTACCGCAGCTCCAGCTCCATCCCCAAAAATTACAGAAACTCCCCTTCCGCGAGTGGTCATATCTAAACCAGTTGAATGTAATTCAGAACCAATAACTAAAACGTTTTTATACATTCCAGTTTTGATGTATTGGTCTGCAATCGAAATCGCATATACAAATCCTGAACACTGATTACGAACATCTAATGCGCCAACCGTTCTTAAATCTAAATCGCGTTGTACTAAAACTCCTGGTCCTGGAAAATAATAATCAGGACTCAACGTTGCGAAAATAACAAAATCGATATCTTCTTTAGCAACACCTGAACGCTCAATAGCAATCTTTGCTGCTTTTACACCCATTGAAGTAGTGGTATCTTCTCCTCTTATAATGTGACGACGCTCTTGAATTCCAGTTCTTTCTTGAATCCATTCGTCGTTAGTATCCATTATTTTTGATAAATCATCATTAGTTACTACATTATCTGGAACGTAATAACCTAAGCCCGTAATTTTTGAATGATACATATTTTTCGTTCTAAATTAAGCTACAAAAATACGAAATTAATGATTGCAACTTGATTTATTTAGAAATTAGAAAATCTAAATATACTTTTTGACCAGTCTCTAAATCAAATTCATTTTCAAAAAAAACAAATTGATTTTGATGCATCGCTTCTATTAAATAATGACTCCCTCTAAAATAAGACTTCAAAACCTCAACTTTCAAATCAGAATTCAAAGTCACTTTTAATTGGTGAGGATAAACAAATTTTAGTTCTCCGTTAATTTCAATCTCATTAACATCACCAAACAACGAAGCTACATATTTGTCTCTTGGATTATCGTAAATGAATTTTGGAATACCGCTTTCAATTATTCTTCCTTCCTGAATAATGGCAACTTCATCGGCAAAAGACAACACATCGGTACTGTCATGCGTAGCCACTATACACGTAATTTCTTTTTCTTTTAAATAACCAAAAAGTTTACGTCTTAAACTATTCTTTCTAAAATTATCAATATGACTAAAAGGTTCGTCCAATAATAAAACTTCGGGTTCTAAAGCTAAAACTCTTGCTAAAGCAACACGTTGCATTTGACCACCACTTAAAAACTTCGCTTTTACATTGGCATATTCAGTCATTTCTACAATTTCTAGCAATTCTGAAATTCTAGCTTTTTTCTCTTCGGGATAGAAATTTGAAAGATATTTGCCTACATTTTCTGCTACTGTAATATAGGGCATCAAATCGAAATCTTGTGCCAAATATTTCATGAAAGACATTCCCGGAATCAAATGATATTTCGGACCTAATACCTCTATATCATTCCAAAAAATCTGACCTTCATCTAAGTCATACAAACCGTAAATCAATTTTAACAAAGTACTTTTCCCACAACCACTTTCTCCTATCAGTGCCAAATTTTTCCCTTTAGACAAGCTGAAAGAAATAGAATGCAATGTAGGGATTTCGTTATATGAAAAAGTAATATTTTGTAGCGATAGCATGAATCTAATTTTTTACAAAGATAAGATTAAAAATTATGTCAATTTGTCATCACTTCAACTTTGGTATTTCTTTTGAAATAAAGAAAAACATCAAATTGTTTAACTTAAAATTTTAAATATGGCATCAGGAAAAATTAATGTTTCAGTAGAAAACATCTTTCCCTTAATTAAAAAGTTTTTGTACAGTGACCACGAAATTTTTCTTCGTGAATTAGTATCGAATGCAACCGACGCTACTTTAAAATTAAAACATTTAACCAGCATTGGCGAAGCAAAAGTAGAGTATGGCAATCCTATTATCGAAGTAAAAATCGATAAAGAAGGCAAAAAACTTCACATTATCGATCAAGGTTTAGGAATGACAGCCGATGAAGTGGAAAAATACATCAATCAAATCGCATTCTCAGGTGCAGAAGAATTCTTAGAAAAATATAAAGATTCTGCCAAAGATTCAGGTGTCATTGGTCACTTTGGATTAGGATTTTATTCGGCGTTCATGGTGGCTTCTAAAGTAGAAATCATCACTAAATCATACAAAGACGAACCAGCAGCACATTGGACTTGCGATGGTAGTCCGGAATTCACTTTAGTGCCTCACAATAAAACGGAAAGAGGTTCTGAAATCATCTTACATATCGCAGATGATTCAGTAGAGTTTTTAGAAGAGTTCAAAATCCGTGAATTGTTGACCAAATACAACAAGTTCATGCCAATTCCGATTAAATTTGGAACTAAAAAAGAAGCACTTCCAAAACCAGAAGATGCTCCAGAAGATTACAAAACAGAATACGTTGACGTAGATAACATTATCAATAATCCAAATCCAGCTTGGACCAAACAACCAAGTGATTTATCGGATGAAGATTATAAAAATTTCTATCGTGAATTGTATCCAATGCAATTTGATGAACCGTTATTCAACATTCATTTAAATGTAGATTATCCGTTCCACTTAACTGGAATTTTATATTTTCCAAAATTATCATCGGATTTACAAATTCAGAAAGATAAAATCCAATTGTACCAAAATCAGGTTTTCGTAACGGATAACGTAGAAGGAATTGTTCCCGAATTCTTAATGATGTTAAAAGGTGTGGTAGACTCGCCAGACATTCCATTGAACGTATCACGTTCGTACTTACAAGCTGACGGTAATGTGAAGAAAATTTCAAATTATATCACTAGAAAAGTTGCGGATAAACTTAAATCGCTATTCAACGAAAATCGTCAAGATTTCGAACAAAAATGGAACGACATCAAAGTGGTATTGGAATACGGAATGCTTTCGGAACCAAAATTCTATGAAAAAGCAGGCGATTTTGTATTGTATCCAACAACTGAAGACAAATATTATACGTTGGCCGAATTAAAAGAAGCTATTGCGCCAAATCAAACCGACAAAAACGGAAAATTAGTTGTTTTATATGCTTCAAACAAAGACGCACAACACAGCTACATTGATAACGCAAAAGAAAAAGGTTATCAAGTATTATTGTTAGATTCGCCAATTGTTTCTCATTTGATTCAAAAATTAGAAGCGGATAATGAGAATGTAACTTTTGCTAGAGTTGATGCAGATCATATCGATAAATTAATTCAGAAAGAAGAAGAAACGATTTCGAAATTATCAGATGACGAAAAAGAAAAACTAAAATCCTCTATTGAAACAGTAGTTCCAAAAGAAAACTACACAGTACAATTAGAAAATCTAGATAGCAATGCAGCGCCTTTCATTATTACCCAACCTGAATTCATGCGTAGAATGAAAGAAATGAGTGCGTCTGGTGGCGGCGGCATGTTTGGCATGGGCAACTTCCCTGATATGTATAATTTGGTAGTAAATACAAATTCAGAATTAGCCACTACTATTTTAAACAGTCCAGAAGACGCACAAAAAGACTTGGTAAAACAAGCTTTAGATTTAGCAAAACTTTCACAAGGTTTATTAAAAGGAGAAGAGTTAACGGCTTTTGTGAAGAGAAGTTTTGAGACGTTGAAATAAGAAATATTCTTTTATTATCAATCCTGACAGGTTTCGAAAACCTGTCAGGATTTTTTTGTAAATTTACAAGCATACAATTTTTAATTATCATGACACTTTCAATCGAAACTCCTGCTTTATTATTCTCAGCAACTTCACTAATACTTTTAGCCTATACCAATCGATTTTTGACAATTGCGCAAATCATTCGCAACTTAAAGAAAAACTACGAAGACAATCACAACAAAAGTATTTTACTAGAAATTAAAAACTTGAACTTACGTTTAACATTGATTCGTTACATGCAATTGTTTGGCGTAATGTGTTTGTTTTTATCGGTTTTTGCTATGCTATTGCTTTATGTGAATCAAGAAGGCTTCGGGATTTACTTTTTTGGAGCGAGTATGCTTAGTTTGTTGATTTCGTTAGGAATTTCTTTTTGGGAAATTAGTATTTCAGTAAATGCATTGAGAGTTCATTTAAAAGATTTATCGGAAGATATGAAGTAAATTTAGGAATCTTATTCCCTTTTTCTATTCTCTTTTTTTCTTTTTATTTATCTTTGCGCCCCTTAAAATTTAGGATATGTCAAACAACAATATAATTAAAGGTGTTTTCCTGGTTGCATTAGGCGCTACGAGTTACGGGATGTTAGCTACTTTTGTAAAATTAGCTTACAAAGAAGATTTTACAACAGCCGAAGTAACTTCGTCACAATTTATTTATGGAATTATTGGAATTTTAGTTATCAACTTATTTCAACGTACTAAAAACAAAAACACAGCTTTAAAAGCTTCTCCAAAAAACATTTTCCAATTAATGCTTGCAGGAACTTCGTTAGGTATGACGAGCGTTTTCTATTATTTAGCTGTAAAATACATTCCCGTTTCTATTGGAATTGTATTATTGATGCAAACCGTTTGGATGGGCGTTTTACTAGAATGGTTTTTAGATAAAAAAGCACCTTCTTTTCAAAAAATAATTTCAGTAATTATTGTTTTAATTGGAACGGCTTTAGCTATCAATATTTTTAAAATTGATTTCAATGACCCAACAATAGATTGGGCAAACGGATTATTTTGGGGATTATTAGCAGCTGCATCTTTTACAACAACAATGTTTACCGCTAACAAAGTAGCATTGGGAATTTCTTCTGCACAAAGAAGTTTGTATATGTTATTAGGTGGAGCTATTATCGTTTTTGGTTTTAGCTTATACACCCAAGTTACTCCTTTTAACTTTGAAATTTTTACGAAATGGGGAATTGTATTAGCATTATTTGGCACAATAATTCCACCTATTTTACTAAACGCGGGGTTTCCTCATACAGGAATTGGTTTGGGAAGTATTGTGTCTTCATTAGAATTACCCGTTTCGGTAATGATGGCATTTTTCCTTTTAAACGAGCAAGTATGGTTCATTCAATGGATAGGAATTCTATTAATTATTGCCGCAATTGTAATTATGAACATACAATTCAAGAAAAAATAAATAAATTAGCGATGTAATTCATCGCTTTTTTTATGCTCGATTTATTTCCAAAAGAAAAAATAATTTTACCGTTACCCGATGCGGTTTTTGAATTTTATCCGAATTTCTTCAACAAAGAAGAAGCCGATCTTTTATGGGATAAATTGATGAACGAAACGCCTTGGGAACAAGACGATATTACAATATTTGGAAAGAAAATAGCCCAACCTAGATTAACTTGTTTATTCGGAAACGAAGGAAAACCCTATTCGTATTCGGGATTAACAATGCAACCTCATCCTTGGAATCCCACTTTGATGTTTATCAAAGATAAAGTAGAACAATTGGCTAATCACAACTTCACCACGGTATTAGCTAATTTATATCGAAACGAAAAAGACAGCAACGGTTGGCACGCTGATAATGAAAAAGAATTGGGAAGAAATCCAATAATTGCTTCTGTTAGTTTTGGGGAAGAACGCAAGTTTCAATTAAAGCACAATAGTATTTCGGAAGTAAAAATAAACTTGAATTTAAATCATGGAAGTTTATTATTAATGAAAGAAGGCAGCCAAATTCATTATAAACACCAAATTCCAAAAGCTACACAAGCTAAAAATCCGAGAATAAATTTAACGTTTAGAACAATTCTATAATTTTTTTTCAAAAACTATCATCAACTTTAGAATAATATTAAAAATTCCAAAAAAAAGTGTTTGGCCTAATTTTTGAATTTATTTTTTTACTAATATTGAATTATTAACCAATAAACTAGACAGAAATAGTATTTACTTCATGAAAAAGAAGAAAATTTCAGAATTCGACAACGAAACACTAGATAGAGTTGTTGCTATGGCACAAGAGGAAAAAAAACCTTTTGAAGTTTTAAAAGAGGAGTTCGGAGTAACAGAAAACGAAGTTACCGAATTAATGCGAAAAAGATTGTCCAAAGATAATTTTGAACTTTGGAAAAAGAAAGTAACCACAAGTAAGCCAAAACCGAAGCCAATAAAGTATAACGAATTGGAAGACGAAGACTTAGACAGCAAATATTATTTCAAAAATAAATTCGATTAAAAAAAAATTAACTCTTGTTCAACAAGAGTTTTTTCATTTTATACAGAAATTTGTTTCATGGAAAAGAAACAATTCACCGAATTACAAATCGATCGTATCATAGAAATGGCTTGGGAAGACCGAACACCTTTTGAAGCTATTACTTTTCAATTTGGAATTTCCGAACAAGAAACTATTGAAATCATGCGTCGCGAGATGAAACCATCTAGTTTTAGAATGTGGCGAGAACGCGTACAAGGTAGAACAACCAAGCATGCAAAACTCCGCACTAGCGATATTGACCGATTCAAATGCAAACTTCAAAGACAAATCACTGGGAATAAAATTTCCAAACGGTAATTGTAACAAAATGTACATTCTATCTACTTATTGGCAATACAATTTAGATAAGATGAAAAAAATAATGCTTTCCCTTGCTTTTGTGGGATTTTTATGGAGCTGTAGTCCAACGCAAACGACTACCAAACAAAATGATGTTGCCGTTACAATCGATTTAATCAATGTAAAAGACGATAAAGTATTAGTAACTGTTACACCTCCAACATTTACAACAGAAACAGTTACATATCACTTTCCAAAAACTGTTCCGGGAACATACTCAGAAGACGATTATGGTCGTTTTGTAGAAAATGTAAAAGCATTTGATGCAAAAGGAAATACACTTAAAATTGCAAAAATTGATGAGAATTCCTATTCAATTTCAAACGCTACTAAACTTGCAAAAATTACTTATTTAGTAAATGACACGTTTGATACTGAAGGTGGCGCTGGTTTTGGAGCAAGCGAAGATGTATTTTCTCCTGCTGGAACCAACATCAATGCAGGAGTTAACTTCATGCTAAATACACACGGATTTATTGGTTACTTCAAAGGAAAAGAAGAAACACCATACAAATTAACAGTTACACATCCAGAAACATTATTAGGAGTATCTGCTATGACAGATGCTGATGCAAGTAAAACTTCAGATGTATTTTTAATGTCTAAATATGCAACTTTGGTAGAAATGCCAATCATGTATTCAAAACCAGACTATACTTCGTTCATGGTGGATGATATGGAAATTATCATCAGCGTTTATTCTCCAACAGGAAAATATACTGCTAAACAAATTACACCTAACATGGAAGCAATGATGAAAGCACAAAAACGCTTCTTAGGTCCAATCAACTCAACAAAAAAATATGCCATCTTATTATACTTGTCAGATATGGCAGCAAAAGATGCAAAAGGTTTTGGAGCATTAGAACACCCAACATCAACTACAGTGGTTATGCCAGAAATGATGGGATTAGAGATGTTACAAGAACAATTAAAAGATGTGGTTTCTCATGAATTTTTTCATATTGTAACGCCATTAACGATTCATTCAAACGAAATTCAATATTTTGACTTCAACAACCCGCAAATGTCAGAACATTTATGGATGTATGAAGGAGTTACGGAATATTTTGCCAACTTATTTCAAGTAAATCAAGGCTTAATTGACGAAAAAGAATTCTTTGAAAGAATGGCAGGTAAAATTGCACAATCGCGCCAAATGAATGACAATATGAGTTTTACTAAAATGAGTAAAAACGTATTGAATCCACCTTACAAAGACCAATACTTAAACGTGTATCAAAAAGGAGCATTAATTGCAATGTGTGTGGATATTTTAATTAGAGAAAACAGCAACGGTCAAAAAGGAATTTTGAACCTAATGCAAGAATTATCTAAAGAATACGGAACAGCTAAAGCGTTTAAAGACGAAGAGTTATTCGATAAAATCACTGCTTTAACATATCCTGCGGTTGGTGAATTCTTAAAAACCCACGTAGCTGGCGAAACTCCAATTCCATACGAGCAATATTTTGCTAAAATGGGAGTTACTGAAGCAACTATTGAAGTAGCAGGAAATCCATTCTTAAAAGGACAAAGAGAACCTTATATTACCGTAAATTCTAACACAAAAGAAATTATGATTTTACCTGAAATCGAATTAAATGCGTTCATGACCACTTTAGGTTTAAAAAACAACGATACCCTTTTAGCTTTCAACGACAAAAATTACAACTTAGACAACATCTACGATTTAATCATGACAAGCATGAACTGGAAAGATGGTGATTCGATTTCCGTTAAAATCAAAAGAGATGGTAAAGAGCAAATCGTTAAAGGAAAAGTAGTGATGCCAAAAGAAAAACAAGATGGTTACCAATCAACGGACGCTACTAAAAAAGCAGTTCGTGAGGCTTGGTTAAGAGGCTAAAATTTAAAATTGAATTTTGCAATTGACATTGCACTTGAAAATCCTCAAAGTACTTAGTATTTTGAGGATTTTTTTATTTACTTTGCGAACACAAATTAAAATTCACAATGAAGAAGATAGTTTTAGCTCTAGTAGCCGTTGTTTCCCTTATCGCATGTAAAGAAGACGTTAATCCTGATGCTAATGTTCACATCACGGGTGACGTAAAGGGATTGAGCCAAGGAAAATTATATTTACAAAAAATTCAAGATTCTACTTTAGTAATGCTTGATAGTATTGAGATATCTGGAAATTCAAAATTTGAAAGTCACATCACGTTAGAAAGTCCAGAAATGTTGTATTTATTTTTAGATAGAGGACAAACCAAATCGATTGACAATAGCTTACCTTTCTTTGCAGAACCAGGTAATATTAAAATTGAAACTTCGTTAAAACACTTTTTTGCTGATGCCAAAATTACAGGTTCTAAAAATCATGATTTATGGATGAAATTTGATAGTTTAAACAGCAAATTCAGAGATCAAAATTTAGTCATCATGGAAAAACGTTTGAAAAATGAATTAAAACCAAATCCAATCACAACAGATAGTATTGAAAAAGCCTATAAAAACTTACTAACGAGAAAATACCGTTACACCGCACATTTTGCTGTTACGAATGCCAACAAAGAAATTGCACCTTACTTAGCACTTTCAGAAATTGCAGACATTAACACTATTTATTTAGATACCATTCAAAAAAGCATGACGCCAGAAGTAGCTACATCAAAATATGGAAAAATGCTGAATGAGTATGTTAAAGAACGAAAAGCTCTAGAAGTTCAGAAATAAAAAAAGCGGTCAGTAATTGACCGCTTTTTTTGTCTTATTACATATTTTTATCTTAAACAAATTTTCCTAAGCTACCACGCGAATTTTTTCGCATGATAAGTAATAAAAAAAATAAAACTCAAGACAAAACACTACATAACAAAAAAACCACCACATTGCTGTGATGGTTTCTACTTTAGAGCCGATGGAGGGACTCGAACCCACGACCTGCTGATTACAAATCAGCTGCTCTAGCCAGCTGAGCTACACCGGCAACTCTATTGCGGTGCAAATATAGTTCTGAAAATTAAATTTCCAAAAAAAATTGGCACTTTTTTATCGCAATTTTTTAGTTTAATTCGTTTATTTTCGCAACAAATTGATTTGCAGCCGCTTCGTAATCCTTACGGATTTGTTTAAAATGCGCTTTTTTGTTCTCAACGTCTTTTTGATTCGCTCTTGTCATTAAAGTATCAAAAGTTTCGTAGATTTCATCAACTAGTTTATCAGATGCTTCAGTTGGTTTTCCAGCTGTAGACATTTCCCAAATGTAAACGATGTTTACAATATCCCCTAAAACGTAGTTGATTTCTTTTTTCAAGTTTTTAACGCTTGCCATTTTGTATAAATTTAAAATTTGAAGCAAAATTACATAATATATTTTGTTCTCAATACATTATATCGAAATTTCTAGCAAAGTAGCCTTTCCTTTAACCGTTAAGTTTTCAATACAAGCCGGAATCAAAATGGTATCGCCCATTCGGTAACGCAAGATTTCTCCATTTACAATCATTTCAAATTGGCCGTTAGTACACATGAAAACCGTAAAAGCTTGTTTTTTTCTTTTCCAAATAAAAGTCTCTTGTAAAGAAACAATATTAGTTACAAAATAAGGACAATCTACTACTGCAGCGCTTTTGTTTACTTCTTCTTTGTAGTCAATTTTAGAAGCGGTTGTTTGATAATTTATAGCATCCAAAGCTAAGTCTGTATGCAATTCTCTTCCATTTCCATTAGCATCTACTCGATCCCAATCATAGATTCGATAAGTTACATCACTCGTCTGCTGAATTTCAGCCACCACTACTCCTGCTCCAATGGCATGAATAGTTCCGGTTTCTAAAAAGAACACATCACCTTTTGAAACGGGATATTCATTCAGTAAAGCAATCAGATTTTTATTTTCTAAATGCACTAAATATTCTTGCTGATTGGAATCCTTTTTGAATCCCACAACCAAACGTGCCGATTCATCCGCTTGCATCACATACCACATTTCAGTTTTCCCGAAAGAATTATGACGTGCTTTTGCTAAAGCATCATTGGGATGCAATTGAATGGATAAATCTTCCTTAGCATCAATAAATTTAAAAAGCAATGGAAATTGTTTCCCAAAACGAGCGATGACCGATTTTCCTAAAATTTCTTCCGGATACAAATCGATAATTTCATTGAGGTTTTTTCCTTTTAAAACGCCATTACTAACCACACTAATGTCGCCAGGAACGGTTGAAATTTCCCAACTCTCGCCCGTAGTTTCAGAAACTATAGGTTTGTTGAGATACGTCTTCAACTTGGTTCCGCCCCAAATGCGGTCTTTAAGTATTGGTGTAAACGTTAAAGGATAAAACTTCATAGTCAAATAGTGAAGTACAAAGATGCGAAAAAAGTATTAAAATCCTAAAATTTAGATTTTTTTGGATTTATTATTTTGCCTTCTGAATGGCTTTTAAAGCTCTTTCAATATGATTTTTCGCACTCATACTATCAAAAACATAAATACAATAGCCTTTATCATCAAAAACATAAGTTACGCGACCTGGCAACAATCCGAAAAGTGCCGTTGGAACACCAAATAAACGACGCAGTTTTCTATCAGCATCCGAAAGTAAAATAAAAGGCAATTTGTATTTCTGTTGAAAATTTTGATGAGAAGTAGCTGAATCACTACTAACCCCAATTACTTCAGCACCTAAATCTTGAAAATCTTGATACGCATCTCTAAAACTACATGCTTGTGTTGTACAACCTGGTGTAAAATCTTTTGGATAAAAGTAAATCACAACGGGTTTCTGTTGAATTTCTTGACTATCAAAAGCAGTTCCATCTTGCTTAGTAGCTTTAAAACTTGGTAATTTATCTCCAATTTGAATTGCCATATTACAAACCTTTATAAGTTACAAAATTGCGTGGTGTTTCGTAAAGTGTAATTTCCAACTCTTTATCAGCGGCAATTAAAACGCGAAGTTTATGCCAAATAATATAAGCGATATGTTCCGCGGTTGGATTCAAATCTTTAAATTCAGGTACGTCTTCATTCAAATTTTTATGATCAAAAGCCTCTTCAATATGTTCTTTGATTAAATCGGATAAGATTTTAGTGTCAATCACATAACCTGTTTCCTTATCCACTACACCCGTTACCGAAACAATCAATTCGTAATTATGACCATGAAAGTTTGGATTATTACATTTTCCAAACACTTCCTGATTTTTTTCCATAGTCCAATCCTTGCGATACAAACGGTGCGCAGCATTAAAATGGGCTTTTCTTGAAACAGTTACTCTCATGGCAATTTAGAATTTAGAAATTTGAATTCAGAATGTCGTTTTATATTTAAATGTTGAGGAATAAGATTTTTAAAATTTCTCTTATTTCTTCAATCTGTGTTCCCAAAATGAAATTTACAATTTGTGATCTTCTAGATAATGATAAAACTCGTCAAAAATAATTTTAAACCAAACGGTATAAGCATCAGGATTTTCAATCATATCTTCTTTGATAGCTTCAATGGTCATCCATTTCCAACTCTCCACTTCGTCTGGATTAATAATTGGTGCTTCATTGTAATAACCAATCATCACGTGATCTAACTCGTGTTCGGTTAAACCGTTATCGAAAGGGGCTTTATAAATAAAATGAAACAATTCTTTCAATTCCGTTTGAAAACCCATTTCCTCGAACAAACGACGTTTTCCAGCTTCAATATTGGATTCGCCAGCACGTTGATGACTGCAACAAGTATTCGTCCACAAAAGCGGTGAATGGTATTTGTGATGCGCACGTTGTTGCAACATCACTTCGTTTTTATCATTCAAAATGAATACCGAGAAAGCTCTGTGCAAGACAGCCTTTTCATGTGCTTCCATCTTATTCATAAGCCCAATAGGCTCATCTTGCTCGTTGACTAAAATTACTTGTTCTTCTATCATATAGGTTATAATGCTTGTCAAAAATACGAAAAAAGATAGGATTAAATACTCGTTTTTGAGTTTGTGATAAGTTTAACGTGTGTTGAATAAATTTTCTTCGAAACCCAAATCATGTATTAAATTGTGCTTTTTTACAATTGGAACACTTTTTTCACTATCTTTGCAGCATTAGTAATGATATGAATTTCTTCTCGCAATACTTTGAATAAAAGTACTTTATAAATTTCTTGTTTATTTCGCTTGTGTGTTTTTATCCGTTTACTTTTAAAAAATACTAATTAAAATTATTGAATTTAATGGCAAGACCGCAAGAAACTTTCAACAAAAGAGAACAAGAAAAACTAAGAGCACAAAAAAGAAAAGAAAAACAAGAAAAAAAAGAAGCTCGTAAAGCCAATCCAAAATTATCAGGAGAAGATTTATATGTTTATGTAGATGAAAACGGGCACTTAACTAGCACACCTCCAGACCCTTCAAAAAGAATCGAGATAGATATAGAAAGCATTGAAATTGGTGTTTCAAGAAGATCAGATGCAGATGAAGTTCCTGTAGAGAGAAGAGGAACTATCGATTTCTTTAACGAGTCAAAAGGCTTTGGTTTCATTAAAGAAGTAGAAACTGGAGAAAAATACTTTGTTCACATCAGTGGTTTAATTGACAAAATTAAAGAAGGAAACTTGGTAACTTACGATTTAGAAAAAGGCGCTAAAGGCATGAATGCCGTAAACGTTAAAAAAATATAATCCCCCTTTTTATCCTAAAAAATTAAAATCACAGTGAGAGCTGTGATTTTTTTATTTTGATAAACTCTCCGCAATTTTTAAAGCACATTTTTCACCATCAATTGCAGCTGAAATGATTCCTCCAGCATAACCCGCTCCTTCCCCACACGGATACAAGCCTTTGATTTGAACATGTTCTAATGAAAAATTATCTCTTGGAATTCTAACTGGAGATGAAGTTCTACTTTCTGGCGCATGTAAAATAGCTTCATTGGTCATATAACCGCGCATTGATTTTCCAAATTGTACAAAACCTTCACGCATGATTTGGGTTAAAAATCCAGGAAAAACTTGACCTAATTCTATCGAGGTGGTACCAGGTACGTATGATGTTTTTGGAATGTTTTTTGAAACTTTATTTTGTGTGAAATCAACCATTCTTTGAGCAGGTACTTTTTGAGTTTCTCCTGCTAAATGCCACGCTTTTTGTTCGATAGCTTTTTGAAATTCCATTCCTGCTAAAGGCCCGAATTTTTCATAAGGCTTGAAATCCTCCAACTTTAATTCCACTACAATTCCAGAATTTGCTGTAGCTTGATCACGTTTTGAAGGCGACCAACCATTAGTCACAACTTCACCTGGAGACGTAGCACAAGGAGCAATCACGCCACCCGGACACATGCAGAATGAGTACATCCCACGACCATTCACTTGTTTTACAATCGAATAAGGTGCAGGCGGTAAATAATCACCTCTAAAATCACAGGAATATTGTATTTGGTCGATTAATTCTTGTGGATGTTCTGCACGAACACCTATAGCAAAAGGTTTCGCTTCAATATAAACGCCTTTTTTATGTAATAATTCAAAAATATCACGAGCAGAATGTCCTGTGGCTAAAATAACTTTATTAGCCGAGATCACATCACCATTTTGAATGACAACTCCTTGCATTTCGTTATTTTTGATTACGAAATCAGTCACACGAGTTTCAAATAGTACTTGACCTCCACATGCAATGATTTTTTCTCGAATATCTTGAATAATTTGGGGTAATTTATTAGTTCCAATGTGCGGATGAGCGTCCACCATAATATCCGGTGTTGCACCAAACCCCACAAAAAGCTCTAAAATACGATCCACATCGCCGCGTTTTTTTGAGCGTGTGTATAACTTACCATCAGAATAGGTTCCGGCTCCACCTTCTCCAAAACAATAATTGGAATCTTCGTTTACGATACCATCACGATTAATCGCTTTTAAATCGCGACGACGACCACGTACCTCTTTTCCTCGTTCTAAAACGATTGGTTTTAAACCTAATTCAATTAATTGTAAAGCAGCAAATAATCCAGCTGGACCTGCGCCTACTACAATTACTTCTCGTTTATTCGAAACATTAGGATAATCGGGTAATTCAATTTTAGATTCAACATATGCTTCTCCAACCAGAAAAACATTGGCTTTAATGTTGATTTTTATCGCTTTCTGACGCGCATCAATCGAGCGTTTTACAACCACCACTTTCTGAATTTCTTTTGGGCTAACCTGAAATAACTTCGCTACATGTTGGGCTAACAAACCTTCGTTGACCGCTACTTCGGGTGAAACTTGAAATTGAAATTCGCGTGGCATAATCTATTCTTGTTAATTATGCTGCAAAAATAGTAATTTGAAACTTGACTTTGTAACTTTGCCCCTTTGAAACTTATAAAATGCGAAAAATAAAACTCATTTGGGATTTTAGAGGAGAAGCTGCAGCCAAAACAGCGGAACATCATGATATTCATCTAAACGAATATTTAGAAAAAGAGAAAATCACATTAGAAAAAACAGGTTTTGAAATCGTCAACGAAATGCATGCTATCGCTTTTATTGTAGTAGAAGAAAGAGATATGATTCGATTTAGAGATATTTTAAAACCACATCGCGGTGAAATTTATACCATAAATTAACTATGATTAGTACAATTATCAATATGCTTGGGAACAAATGTCCCAATTGCAACAAAGGAAAGATTTTTGAAAAAGGATTGTTGCATTTTAGCTTTAGTTTTCCAAAAATGCATGAAAATTGCTCCCATTGTGGAACAAAATTTGAAAAAGAACCTGGTTTTTTCTTTGGAGCGATGTTTGTTAGTTACGGATTGGGCGTTGCAGAAGCATTAATAACTTATTTTATTTGTATGCCTTTTTTTGAAGAAACGTTCGATTTACGCATTATCCCGATTATTGGAGTTGTGATTTTAAGTCTAACTTTAGTCAATATTAAACTATCGCGAATTATCTGGATTTATATGTTTAAGGAGTATTCCGTGTAAAATAAAAATCCAAACTCTTTTTTAGATGGAGTTTGGATCTTTATTTTTAGGATGTCTCAAATTATTAAAATCTGTGTTCTTTATTTCAAAAATTAAGAATTAATTCGCTACTTCGCTAATAAACTTAATTCGCATTAAACGTAGTTCTTCGGTATCGTAATCGCCGTCGAATTCTTTTAATGCTAAATCAATTTTATCCGATTCCGATTCCATGAAGTAATCGTGAATTTCTTCTTGTTGGTCTTCATCTAAAATTTCGTCAATCCAATATTTGATATTCAGTTTGGTTCCCGAATAGACAATTTGCTCCATTTCTTTTAACAAACCATCCATATCCAAACCTTTTGCCTTAGCGATATCGTCTAATCCTAATTTTCGGTCTACGTTTTGAATAATGTACAATTTCAATCCAGAATTAGCACCCGTAGATTTCACTACTAAATCATCAGGACGAATAATATCGTTATCTTCCACATATCGATTGATTAAATCAACAAATGGTTTTCCGTATTTTTTGGCTTTCCCTTCTCCTACTCCATGAACATTACTCAACTCATCAATAGAAATTGGATATTTTAAAGCCATATCTTCCAAAGAAGGATCTTGGAAAATAACAAATGGAGGTACGCCTAATTTTTTAGCTTCTTTTTTACGTAAATCACGTAACATGGTCATTAAAGCTTCATCAGCAGTTCCTGTAGATTTTGCAGCAGTAACAATTGCTTCATCCTCCTCTTCATTATACTCATGATCTTCTGACATCATAAAAGAAACTGGCTTTTTAATGAACGCCTCGCCTTTTTCTGACATCTTTAGCACGCCATACGTCTCAATATCTTTCGTTAATAAACCATCCACTAAAACTTGACGAATTAACGCCATCCAATATTTCTCATCAAAAGCATTTCCACTTCCAAAACAAGGCAATACATCTATTCTTTGTGCTTTAATTACAGCATTAATTTTACCAACTAAAGCAAATACCACTTCTTTTGATTTGAATAATTGCTTCGTATCACGAACTACTTTTAACAAAGTAACCACTTGGTCTTGAGCCTCAACTTTCTTCTTAGGATTGCGAACGTTGTCATCCATATCCGCTCCTTCACCATTTACATCGTCGAATTCTTCACCAAAATAATGCAATAAAAATTTACGACGTGACATAGAAGTTTCAGCATACGCCACCACTTCCTGTAATAACGCAAATCCAATTTCTTGTTCCGCAACCGGTTTTCCAGAAAGGAATTTTTCTAACTTTTCAATATCTTTATACGAATAGTACGCTAAACAATGACCCTCGCCACCATCTCGACCAGCACGACCCGTTTCTTGATAATAACTTTCTAAAGATTTTGGAATATCATGGTGAATTACATAACGCACATCGGGTTTGTCAATTCCCATACCAAAAGCGATAGTAGCCACAACGACTTCTACATCTTCCATCAAAAACATGTCTTGATGTTTTGCTCTCGTTTTAGCATCTAATCCTGCATGATACGGAACAGCACTAATGCCATTCACTTGTAAAACTTGGGCAATTTCTTCCACTTTTTTACGACTCAAACAGTAAATAACACCTGATTTTCCTTTATGTTGTTTGATGAATCGAATGATATCCGATTCCACATTTTTAGTTTTAGTGCGTACTTCATAAAATAAATTAGGACGATTGAACGATGCTTTGAAAGTATTTGCATCAGGCATATCCAAGTTTTTCAAGATGTCTTCTTGTACTTTTGGAGTTGCTGTTGCAGTTAAACCAATCATCGGCACATCACCTAACTGACGTACAATATTTCTCAAATTGCGATATTCAGGACGGAAATCATGTCCCCATTCCGAAATACAGTGCGCTTCATCAATGGCAACAAAAGATAATTTTACACTATTTAAAAACTCAATATATTCCTCTTTTGTTAATGATTCTGGTGCTACATATAACAATTTTGTGATACCAGAAGTAATATCTTTTTTTACTTGATTAATTTCAGTTTTATTTAATGAAGAATTCAAAACGTGGGCAATTCCTTGTTCTGAACTTAAGCTTCGAATAGCATCAACTTGGTTTTTCATCAGCGCAATAAGTGGCGAAACGACAATAGCAGTTCCATCTAACACCAAAGCAGGCAACTGATAACAAAGCGACTTTCCTCCTCCTGTAGGCATAATTACAAAAGTATTATTTCCTGTAATAATGCTTTTAACTACCTGTTCTTGAAGTCCTTTGAATTGGTTAAAACCAAAATATTTCTTTAATTCTTTATGTAAATCAATTTCGTTTGGATTCATTCTCTATTAATATGATTTTACCTAAATTTGCAAACATAAAGATACGATTTTCTTTAATACACACAAATTTTTTAATTTTTCTATTTTGAGCACAACAGAAACGATTTTATCAACAGCAAAAAAAACACTTCTTTCAGAAAGTAAGAGCATTGAAAATTTAATTAATTACTTAGATGAAGACTTTGCAAAAAGTGTTACCGCAATCTACAACACCAAAGGAAGATTAGTAATAACAGGTATTGGAAAAAGCGCTTTAATCGCTCAAAAGATTGTAGCTACTTTAAATTCAACCGGAACTCCATCGATGTTTTTACATGCAGCGGAAGCCGTTCATGGCGATTTAGGAATGGTACAACCAGAAGATATTATCATTTGCATCTCAAAAAGTGGCAATAGTCCTGAAATTAAAGTACTCGTACCTTTGTTAAAACGTTTCGGTAATACGCTAATCGGAATGACGGCGGATAAAAATTCGTTTCTAGGAAAAGAATCCCACTATATATTACATGCATATGTAGAAAGCGAAGCGTGCCCAAATAATCTAGCACCAACCAACAGTACTACGGCTCAATTAGTTCTTGGTGATGCTTTAGCGGTTTGTTTAATGGAAATGCGCAACTTCAAAAGCGAAGATTTTGCTGTGTATCATCCAGGCGGCGCACTTGGAAAAAAATTATTATTGCGTGTAAAAGACATGTTAGATACTACTCACAAACCAATGGTAACTCCTGATGCTTCTATCAAAAAAGTAATAATGGAGATTTCTGAAAAACGTTTAGGTGTTACAGCAGTTGTTGAAAACAATCAAGTAATCGGCATTGTAACGGATGGAGATATTCGTCGAATGCTAAATAATCGTGATACTTTTGCCGATTTAACTGCACAAGATATCATGACAAAAAATCCGAAAAACATCAATTCCAACATTTTAGTTTCGGAAGCGTTGAATATTTTGGAGAACAATTCGATTACACAATTAGTTGTAATTGACGACAACGAATACAAAGGAATACTTCACTTACACGATATTTTAAAAGAAGGAATCGTATAATGGCAAATAAAAACATAAAAGAGATGTCGTTTTTAGATCATCTCGAAGAATTACGTTGGTTATTGGTAAGAAGTTCAGCTGCTATTCTAATTTGTGGAATTGTAGCTTTCTTTTTCAGTGATTTTATTTTTAATGAGATCATTTTTGGCCCAAAAAGTCCAGACTTTGTTACCTACCAATTTTTTTGTGATTTAGGAAAACAATTTGATATGGGCGATACGATGTGTATTACCGAAATCAATCTTCCCATTCAAAATAGAGAAATGGGCGGACAATTTTCGATGCACATGTGGACCTCCATTACGGTGGGATTTATTTTTGCTTTCCCTTTCATTTTATGGGAAATTTGGAAATTTATTAGTCCGGCTTTATATGAAAAAGAGAAAAAATACGCGGCATCGTTTATCATTATTTCTTCGATATTATTTTTTATCGGAGTTTTATTTGGATACTATTTAATTGCACCATTATCGGTACAATTCTTCGCCAGTTATATTGTGAGTCCGGAAATTAGCAATTCGATTGATATTGATTCCTACATGAGTTTGATGAAAACATCCGCTATTGCAAGTGGACTATTATTTGAATTACCTATCATTATTTTCTTCTTAACCAAGATTGGATTAGTCACTCCCGAATTTTTAAGAAAATACAGAAAATACACTTTAGTGGTCGTATTAATTGTAGCCGCCGTCATTACACCACCCGATGTTTTGAGCCAAATTATCGTTACAATTCCAATTATGATATTATACGAAGCAAGTATTTTAATTAGTGTTTTGGTAGTAAAAAATCAAGAAAAAGAAAAATTAAAAGCATAAAAAAAATGGCAGATTTAGTAAAAGAATTCAACGATTATCGTTCAAAAATGAACGAAAAATTATTAGCCGACAACAACAAAGTCATCAAAAGAATTTTTAATGTAGACACGAATGCTTACATGGAAGGTGCTTTAGATGTAAAAACTAAAGAGCTATTAGGTTTAGTAGCTTCAGCGGTTTTACGTTGCGATGATTGTATCAAATATCATTTAGAAACCGCTTACAAAAACGGCGTTACTAAAGAAGAAATGATGGAAAGCATGGGAATTGCCACTTTAGTTGGCGGAACTATCGTAATTCCTCACTTGAGAAGAGCTTATGAGTTTTGGGAAGCTTTAGAAGAACAAAGTTCGAAATAACAAATTCCAAAATCGAAGTTAAAAGTAGTAGTTCGTTGAATGTTTTTTGTTTATTTGCAGAGTAATTTCACTTATTAACTCATAAACTTCTAAACTCATAAACTAGAAAAATGAAATTAAGAGCAGAAAATTTAGTTAAAACCTATAAAAAAAGAAGTGTAGTAAAAGGGATTTCCGTTGAAGTAAACCAAGGGGAAATCGTGGGTTTATTAGGACCAAATGGCGCCGGAAAAACCACTTCGTTCTACATGATTGTAGGTTTAGTAAAACCAAATAGCGGCCATATCTATTTAGACGATATGGACATTACCAATTTCCCTATGTACAAAAGGGCTCAAAACGGAATTGGCTATTTGGCACAAGAAGCTTCTGTGTTTAGAAAATTGAGTATTGAAGATAACATATTGAGTGTATTGCAATTAACCACACTTTCAAAAGCCGAACAAGAAGCTAAAATGGAAGAGTTAATTGCTGAATTCGCATTAGAACACATTCGTACCAATCGTGGGGATTTACTTTCAGGAGGAGAACGTCGTCGTACAGAAATTGCACGTGCTTTAGCAACCGATCCAAAATTCATTCTGTTAGACGAACCTTTTGCAGGAGTTGACCCTGTAGCAGTTGAGGACATTCAAAGAATTGTTGCCCAATTAAAAAACAAAAACATCGGGATTTTAATTACTGACCATAACGTACAAGAAACCTTAGCGATTACAGACAAAACCTACTTAATGTTTGAAGGAGGAATTCTGAAAGCTGGAAAACCAGAGGAATTAGCATCAGATGAAGTGGTTAGACGTGTTTATTTAGGACAAAATTTCGAATTAAGAAGAACTAAAATCGATTTTGAAGCGCCTAAAACTACCATCATTCACGGCAAAGGAGAATTGAATTTGAATAAAGAATAATTCTTTTGTAGCGCAAAGTTTCACGAAGTTTAGCACAAACAAAGTCACACAAAGTTTTAATATTTATTATTGCGCACTTAGTTATTAAAGAGATGTTTAACAGCATGACAAACTTGGCGTATAATCCAATATGAACCATACCAAGCGCAACGCCATACAATCAATCAACACAAAACAAACCTTTGTGTATGTGTTTAAATAATTAGTGCCCATTGTGTCTTCCTTGTGTCCTTAGTGGTTAAATTTATCGAATACACTTCAACAACAACTTATTCTTATCGCCATTAAAAATATTCACATCCACCATACCTTCAATTCCTTGAATTTGAGCTTTTTCAGTGAATTGCCAAAACAACCAATCATCTTCTAAATGATTACGCCAAAAATTGTAATTGGCAATCCAAAGGGGATAATCTGAAAATTCTTCCTTTAAAAAATCGGTATAATAACTTTCTCCTGAGTAAATAATCGGCTTGACTTTATAATGTTTTTCTACCTTTTTTAACCAACGACGTAATCCTACTTTTAAACTATCTATCGATTGCGATTTAGGTAATTTTTCGATATCCAAAACAGGAGGCAAATCGCCTTTTTCTAATTTTACGGTTTTGATAAAATTTTCAGCTTGTTCAATCGAATTTTCGTTGGGACGATAATAATGATAAGCACCTCGAATAAGTTGGCGCTCTTTTGAAGCTTTCCAATTTTCTTTAAATTTGGAATCTATTTTATTTTTTCCAGCGGTAGCGCGAATAAAAACAAACGACAACTCAAACGATTCATCAATATGATAGGTTTGTTCCCAATCGATTTCACTTTGATATTCCGAAACATCAAAACCTATGGCTTTGTCATCATGTTTGTGTAACACTTCGTAAATACGAATGTCGGCTAATTTTCGTTCTTCTTTGGATAAAGTTTCAACGTTTTTATCGGTTTTAAAACCTAAATAATACAAGAAACCATCGCGAAAGGTATAAATTCCAATCGCAACAAATAAAAACAGAACAAAAGAAATGAAGTAGAAAATCCATTTACTTCTAGTATTGGATTTTCGTTTTGTAGTAGGTTTTCGTCTGTAATTTTTGGACGCCATTATGCCTTAGCCATCATTTTATTACTGATTACCGAAACCAGTACATAACTAATGATAATCAAAGGAATAGCTACAAATCCTAAAACTAAAAAGGACAATAAAGAACCGATTAAAAACAAAATTTGCATTTTATATTTCGCCCAAGTAAATTCTTTAATTTTCAATGAGAACAAAGGAATTTCAGCATTTAAAATATACGAACTCAAAATCGAGATAAATAACAACACATAAGGATTGTATAAAATAGTAGTCAATCCTTCAAAGTCATTTGCATATTGAATCATGGGAATACTCATAATTACTAATGCATTGGCTGGTGTTGGTAATCCAATAAAAGAATCGGTTTGACGGGTATCGATGTTAAAATTTGCCAAACGATAGCAAGAAGCCAATGTAATTAAAAAGCCTAAATAAGGCACAAATCCCATATAAAACGTTTCTTCTGTTAACATGTATTCGGGTTGGGTTTGCTGAATATCTTCAAACAAACGAAACATCATCAAACCTGGAACTACACCACAAGTCACCATATCAGCTAAAGAATCCAACTGCACTCCTAAAGGTCCGGCTACATTGAATTTTCTGGCTAAAAATCCGTCCCAAAAATCAAAGAAAATACCCAAACAAACAAAAATAAACGCTTCATCATAATAGCCTTTAAAAATAGCGATGATAGCTAACAATCCTGCTGCTAAATTTAGCAAAGTGATTAGATTGGGAATGTGTTTTTTGATATTCATATCAGAAATTTAAATTTTATTTATTCTGGCTTTATATGTACTACTTTTTGATCTTGGATAACAACTAAATCGCTATTCATACGTTTTTTGAAAGCAATCAATTTTTCATAAACCTTTTCCATCCCTTCTAAAATTTTAACTTGCTGTTCTGATATTTTTTTATGCTTTTTCATAGTAACTTTTTAAATAATTAAATTTTTGTTCATTACGAATTATAAGTGATGAATCATTTGATTTTGAAGCTATTAATTCTGACTTCACTTGAGAATTATCAAAAATCATTAACTCATCTACAATTGGAATATAAATTTAAAATAAATTTTTAATTCCATTTAGATATCTACGCTCAATAATATCGTTTGGGGTATCATGTCCTCCTTCTAAAACTCTCGTTGCTACTCTCTCTTTAGCAAGTTCAATAGTTTGTAACCAAAAAAACAATAATGTTATCGTATAACCTTCTTTTTTTGCTGATAGAATTTTATTTCTTTAACTTTTAGTTGCTAAAGTAGTTTCAAATGCAAAACTTAAATCCTCCTTCAATAAATCATTAATACGATAAATCATTATTCTTCCTGCCTCCAAAGCAACCTTATCAGGTTGAAATGGCGATAATCCTTTAGCAATTTCATCTGCATTTACAAATTCTTTACAATCTAATATTTCAGGTAAAATTGTAAAGGAAGCTGTAGTCTTACCTGCTCCATTACACCCTGCAATTATGTAAAGATTTTTATTTTTCATTACAACAAATATACCACTTTCAGGAATAAAAACTACTCTTCCCTAATTTACAGCAAATGTAATACAATAAGTTAATACTTTTAGAGTTTACTATTTGAGAAATTTATTTCATCTTTGTAAAAAAATTGGCATTGAAAAAGACCACTTTATATTTTCTAATTTGCTTTAGCTGGATGGCATATGGCCAAACCGTACGAAAATATTCAAATGAGTTTATGAATATTGGCGTTGATGCGGCTGCTTTGGGAATGTCTAATGCTGTTGTGTCGCATACTGGCGATGTAAATTCAGGCTATTGGAATCCTGCAGGATTATTGAAATTAGAAGACAAGCAGTTTGCCTTAATGCACGCCAATTATTTTGCGAATATTGCTCAATATGACTATGCTGGTTTTGCGATGCCAATCGACGACCGTAGTGCGGTTGGAATTTCCTTAATACGCTTTGGAGTGGATGATATTTTAAACACCACCCAATTAATTGATAGCGAAGGAAACATCGATTACAACAGAATTTCACTTTTTTCTACTGCCGATTATGGTTTAACAGTTTCTTATGCAAGAAGTTTACCTATTGAAGGATTGAATTACGGCGTAAATGCGAAAGTAATCAGAAGAATTATTGGTGATTTTGCTAATTCTTGGGGATTTGGATTGGATTTAGGAATTCAATACATTAGTGATGATGAGGATTGGAAATTTGGCTTAATGATTCGCGATATTACCACTACCTACAATACTTGGACCATAGACGAAGAAAAATATCAAGAAATTGCCGATGCCATTCCAGGAGAGAATCAAGAATTACCTGAAACTAGCGAAATTACATTACCTAAAGCGCAATTAGGAATGTCTAAAAAATGGATTATTCGTTACGATTATAGTTTGTTAGCAGCAACCAATTTAAACATGCAATTTGCCCGAACTAATGATTTAGTTTCAACAAATGCTGTAAGTGTTGACCCTGCTTTAGGTTTAGAATTTGGATATATCGATTTAATTTATTTAAGAGCTGGAGCCGGAAATTTTCAACAAATAACCCAAATTGACAATTCTAATAAATTAAGTTTTCAACCTAATATTGGAGTTGGATTCAAATACAAAGGCATCCAAGTTGATTATGCTTTAACTGATTTAGGTGACCAAAGTGCGGCTTTATATTCCAATATATTTTCATTAAAAGTAGATTGGGAATTGTTTAGATAATGAGTTATTGGTGATAGGTATTTGGTCATAGATAATGGGTCATAGCAAACAAACTTGAAACCTGAAACTTGAAACCCAAAACTTAAAACTTAAAACCTTAAACTTGAAACAAAATACTGTATGACTAAAAAACTACTTTTAACACTTTCAATACTACTAAGTACCATAGCTTTTTCCCAAAATATTTCTCTTTCCGAAAAAGCAAAAGTTAGCATTTTAACTTGTGGTTTAGGACCTGAATCTTATGCTATGTATGGTCACACTGGAATTCGAATTCAAGATAGTATCAACGCAATTGATGTGGTTTACAATTATGGCGCTTTTGATTTTAGTACACCTAATTTTATTGGTAGGTTTATAAAAGGTGATTTACAATATTTTGTTACCAATGGTAGTTTTATTGATTTCTATTACAATTACCAAGCCGAAAACAGAGAAATAATTGAGCAAGAATTGCAACTAAACCCTATCCAAATCAATAGTTTGTTCCAACAATTAAATCATTCGGTTTATAGTGAAGAACGTTATTACACCTATAAATTCATTGATAGAAACTGTACTACAATGGTGGTAGATAAAATTAATGGCATTTTAGGAAAAGAATACATCAAATCAGATACTTCCAATCAAACCTATCGAGAGATTCTGTATCCGTATATGACCGATTTTTATATGAAATTGGGAATTCAATTGATTTTCGGAACTAAAGTTGACGAACCAGCAACACGATTATTTCTTCCTTACGAATTTAAAGAAGCCATTTCATACACTAAAGTTAATGGTAATGAACTAGAGAAAAGCAATAAAAGAATTTTGGAAGTGAGTAAACCAGAAGCAACTTTCAATTGGCTGAACTCCATTTACTCATTAATCACCATCCTATTTCTTTTAGCATTAGCAAACAAAAAATGGATTCAAATTAGCTATTTTGTTTTTGCTGGAATTTTGGGATTATTTTTTTCCTTAGTAGGATTATATTCTTTACATGAAGAAGTTTTATGGAACTACAATATATTATTATTTAATCCTCTTTTATTAGTATTCACATGGTATCTAAAAAAAGGAATCAAAGAGAGAATAGTGCTATTTGGACAAATCATCATGGCAATGTTACTAATATATCTAGCTTACATGACAACTAAAATTCATTTGGAAATTGTTTGGCCTTTTATCGCCTTACACTTTTATTGGATAGGAAAAATTGTTTTACAAATAAAAAAGTAAAGCGAATACTTACATATGTTATTAAGTAGCTATAGATTGTATCATTATGAAATTATTGAAGATAATTTAAAAATGCCTCTTGCCTTCTTTTAGCAACTGGTATTAATACTCCGTGAGAGAGTTCACAATACAACCCCCTTTTTTTTGTGATTTTTACAATTTTTTTTACGTTTATGATATAAGAGTGATGAATTCGAAAAAAATGATGCTGTAGTAAAGCATCTTGGTATACTCCTAAATTTTTACTAGAAAGTACTTCTTTTTTATTTTCTAAAATGAATTGCGTGTATTTTCCATCGGCTTTACAATATAAAATATCATTAATTTTAATCAAATCAATTTTATCAGTTGACGTAATGGTTAAAATTCCACTATTCGTATTTTGAAATTGAAAATTTCTTTTTTGATTTGAACTAAAATTTTGAAAGTTCGTTTCCATTTCTATAGATTGTATTACTTTATAAAGGGAAACCATTAGAGCATTGGGTTGCAAATCGTCTAGCAAAAAATCTATTGCATTGCATTGAAATGCATCATAAGCTTTCTTTTTATCATCTGAAATACAAATAAATTTAGGAAGTGGGTTATCTACTTCTTTCAGTAAATAAAAGGAATTTAAATTTTCATCTGTTGGGTTTAAAAAAACCAAATCGGGTTGGTATTCATTAATTAGCTCAATAGCATCTTTCAAGTGTTCCACCTGTGCACAAATTGCAATAAGTATAGGATTTTCTTCTGCAAAATTTAAAAGCTGTTTTACAACTTCCGTATTGGTATCAATGATTATTGACTTTAATAATTTCATGTGTTAGTATTACACTATTTTTTAACTATTTACACTTGTAAGTTAACAAAAGTTATTTGTTTTCAATAAATTATAAATGTAAATATAGGGAAATAATTAATTTAAGTGTGTACTTTTAACTTATGTTTTTTTATTATTAGCGATAAAAAAATAGGTCACTTAAAATCCTTTATAAAAAAACGAAGTAAAAATTTAATTTGTATATTTCCTAAATAAATTAAAAACAATTAATGAATGATATTATGTGAACATCCCAAATTAAAATTTACATCAAAACAGCTTTCTAATTAAAACCAATCGGAATGATATCTATTTTCCCCGATATAATAAATCAAACCAATCGATAAATTATAAAAATAACCTGTCTCCGATAATTTAGAATTATGAATTGGATATCCATCAAAACCATATAATTGTTTTAAATTGATATTATAGGTAAAATCTGTAACAATTGCAATTTTATTATTTATTCTATACTGAGGTGTAATCCCTAAACCAATAATATTTGTTTTCTCTGATTCGAATTGAGGTTGTAATGAATTTGCAAAACCAATAGAGCCATCAAAATGAATTAATACACCCAAATTATCTCTTGTTAGATAAGTAAGCCTATTTTTTTTCCAGCATTATACACAAATGATGCTCCTATTGAATTATATTGTATCCCAATTACACCTCCAGGATCATTCACAAATTTATCTGATTTAAAAATTAATTTAGTACCTACATATTCTGTAAACATATAACGAAGCCCTACTTCAAAATGATTAAACCCAGAAAAGTTAGAATTAAATTGTTTGTTATAAGGCTGGATAGCCCCATTGTATCCATAATTCAATTCTAAAGAAACATTATTCAAATTGAATTGAGAATAAACAGTAGAAGTACAAAATAAAAAAAGTGCGATTGAAAAAATTTTTTTTACCATTAATAAGATTTTTGTAATAATAAATAACTTACAGAGACTACTTTGAATACGAAAAACGTATTGCACATAAAAGCTACAAAGTAAAAAAAAGATTTCGATAAAGAATAAAAAATACTAAATTAAATGTATTTTTGATAACTAATTTTAATAAATATATAAATGTTTTGGATACCTAAGAAAAAAGTTTTTTGGAAAGACTTGTGGAAAGATGAGTGTATTGATATACACAACCATTTACTTTGGGGCATAGATGACGGATCAAAATCTTTTGAAGAAACAATAGCATTAAGTAATGGATTACAAGAATTAGGCATAACTAAAGCAATTGCAACACCTCATACTTATCCAGGGTTATGGAACAATACCGCAACTGACATAAATAGCATTTATACTACCTATAAAAATCTTGAAACTAATCATTTCATTATAGGGGTTGCTAGTGAATATTTAGCAGAAAGTTATTTAGAGCAAGAAGTGCAGCAAAAAAGTATCTTAACCCTACCTGGAAACTATATTTTAATAGAATTTTCCATGCTTTTTCCTCCAACAGAACGTATAATGGAATCGCTTTTCCAACTAAAACTAAAAGGATACCAACTTATCTTAGCACATCCAGAACGTTATCTGTATTGGGAAAATAGCCTCCATACTTTTGAGAAATTAAAAACGTTTAATTTACACTTTCAACTTAATACACTATCATTGCTAGGCTATTATGGAAATGATGTAAAAAAACTTGCCATTCAACTACTTAACTTGGAATTCTATGATTTTTTTGGAACAGATACCCACAAAATAGAACAAATTGATTACCATACAAAAAAAGCCTTAGAATTGAATAATAAACAAATTTTAATTCTAGAAAACATAATCAACGCCAATAAAGAATTTTCTATTTTTTAATTTTAAACAATTGAGTGGTCAAGAATTTAATTTTTTTCCACGTTGAGGTTTGAATTGAATTAAAGCCATAACCATAACCATAACCATAGTTATAATTGTATTTATATTTGTAAGAGTAAGCATATCCCTTACCATACCCTTCATTTTGACCCACATTATTAAAAATGATGTAAGGATTAAGTATTTTATTTTGCTCTTTCAAGTTAGCAATAAATGGTAAAATTTGTTTTTCTGTATAATTGGCCTTAACAAGATACAAGGTAACTTCAGCATATTTAGTTATTATAGAAGTATCTGCAACTAATAAGGTAGGAGCTGTATCAACAATCACATAATCATAGTCTTGTTTTAATTCATCCAAAACAGACTCTAACCTACCATTAGATAGAATTTCAGTAGGATTTGGCGGAATTTCACCAGAATATATAATATCCAGAGCAACTCCATTAATAGTTTCAGAAACGGCACAGTCATTATAAACGAGTTGATCATCAATCAAAAGATTGACTAACCCCAAACGTTCTTTTTTTGTTTTTAAAGCTTTATGTAATTGTGGGTTTCTCAAATCGGTTCCAACAATTATAACTTTTTTGCCTAAAGCTGCTAATGATAAAGCTAAATTACTCGCAAAAAAAGTTTTACCTTCACCTTTAACAGATGAAGAAACAAAAATGGCTATTCCTTCAGCAGTAGTTTTCTGAGGGAGGACATAATTCAAATTAGCAACTAAAATTCGAAATGCCTCCGATAGTACAGAGTGACTATTTTTAACAACAATCTTAGATTTTTCTTCAATAAATGGAATATCTGCAAGAATAGTTACACCGTTCAATTCTCTTTCTATATCCTCTTTTCGATGTATTTTAGTATCAAAAAGATAGTAAACAAAAATTAAACCAAAAGGAATTACTAATCCGAGTACAAAAGCAATTAAATAAAACAAACTTCTTTTCGGAGATAGAGGGGTTGGAATAGCAATAGCTTCATCAACAATTTTAATTGAAGGATTAGTAATAGCTAGATTTATGTTAGCTTCTTCCCTTTTTTGTAATAACAATAAATAAAGAGTTTCCTTTATCTTTTGTTGACGTTCTATAGAACGTATAGTTTTTTCTTGGTAAGGCAAAGCTGCGTATTGATTTTCTTGAATTCCTTTTATATTATTAATTGATTGAATTTTAATTTTTAATATCTCCTTGTAGGTATTCAAAGAAGTTTTTATATTTTGTTTTAAATTATCTTGTATATCCGTTAATTTAGCTACACTTGGATGGTTTTTACCAGCTCTTTCTATTGTTTTTTGACTTTCTAAAACTATTTTATTGTAATCTTCTATAAGACTATTAACTTTCATTTCTTCCAAACCAATATTTGCAGGTAATAACTCGTTCTTTTTTACTTCATCCAATGCCTTAAAAATTATTTCACTAAGTAAAAATTGGGTTTTTGATTTTTCAAATTCAGAAAATGATTCGGTTTTGGTAGCTAATAAACTATTCGCATCACCTTCAATAAAAGACAATTTTTCTTTTCGTTTGTAATTGGCTTTATTCAATTCAATGGTATCTAATTCTCTAAATAAATACTCAAACCGGGAATTTACAAAATCAATGGTCTTTTTAAAAACACGTTGTTTATCTTCTCTACCGTCACGATCAAAAACTTCATTTAATTTGTTTAAAACGGCATTATTTTTTTCAACGATTGGACCTTTAGTAGATATTTCTAATAATTCACTTTCCTCACCAATAAGTGAAACCTCTATATTTGATTTTAATTTAACAATTGCTTGTTTTAAAGTTATTTTTTTTAAAATTATAGTTTTTCTTGTTGATAGAGTTGAAATAGGAGCAATCACACGCATAGGTATATTATCAATTAAATAAACCGTTTGATAAGATCTTCGTTTTTTATCTGTACCAAAAAAATACCCATTTTTATCATAAGTTAGTTCCCAAGAACCAGAAAATTGACTTATCCTTTCATCACTACCAATCCATTCAACAGATGGAATTGTAGAACCATATTCTTCAGAAACTTTAATTTTCCCCTCTGAAAAAAACTCATTAAATAACTGTAACTCACGAACAACTTGACCAATTAAGCGATTGGATTTGATAATTTCTTTTTCATTTTCAATATTTATCTTACTTCGCATAAAAAAGTTAACCCCACTTGTAGGCATCTTAAAATCAGAATTTGTATCATCTAATAATTTGATAATCGTTTTTGATTGATAGATGTTACTTTGATACCTCAAATATAGATTAATACTAACCATTGAGATTATTAACCCAATTACAAAATAGTACCAAAAAGGTAAATACTTAAAAAATTCTTGTTTTAAATCAAATGATGACTGTTTATGTTCAGTTGTGGTGTAAGTAGTATTCATATGAAGCAAATTAAAGACTTCTAATAATTAAAAAGGAGGATAAAATTACGGAAATAGTTCCTAATAAGGTACCCGCATTACCTATAATACCAGCTGATTTTACTTTGGCAGTATTCGGATCCACCACAACAACATCATTTGGTTTAATAAAATAAAATGGAGAATTCATCCAATCTTTTTGAGTTAAATCAATCTCTCCTACTAATTGTTGGTTATTTTCCATACGAATTACTTTAATATTTTTACGTACACCTGTGATATTCAAATCACCCGCCAAACCTAAAGCTTGTAATATCGTCAAATTATTTTCATAAAATGTATAAGTTCCTGGACTTCTTACTTCTCCTAAAACGGTAACTTTGGCATTGACAATGCGACAAACAACGACTGGGTTTTTCAACAATTGCTTATCCTTCAATTCATTTTGAATTTTCTCTTCAACTTGTGTGTAAGTCAATCCTTTAACATCAACTACACCTAAAACTGGTATGTTAATTGCTCCTTCATTAGAGACCAAATAACCTTGCAATAATAATTGAGCACCATTAACATTTTGTTGTTGTCCTATAACTTGATTCATATTAAAAGGCAATGCTAATTCAGTTTCATCAGAAGTAATTTTCACACTTAAAATATCATTGGGTTGAATAATCACCTCGGACCACTGAAAAGCAGATTTATCACTAGCTTTTAAATCATTCAAATACAATATTTCTTTTTTAGAAACACAAGAAGTCAATGCCAAAAAAAATGCCATCAACGCAAGTAAAACAACTTTTTTCATCAAAAAATAATTAAGTTTACAAAGGTATCGATTCTTTTTGGAATTTAAAAAAGTAAAACCTTAATATTACAAAAACAAGAAAATAAAATCTGAGGTAATTTAACATCGAAACAAATCTGCAATTACTTTTTTTATCTTATTTCGTTCATTATCAGTTAAATTAGAACCTGAAGGCAAACATAATCCTTTTTCAAAAAGGGTAGCAGCAACAGCTCCTCCATAATAAGGATATTTAGAAAAAATAGGCTGAAGGTGCATCGGTTTCCATAAAGGTCTAGTTTCTATGTTATAAGTTTCAAAAAATAAACGAAGTTGTTCTCTTGAAATACCATTTGTTTTACTTTCATCAACAATAATAGTAGACAACCAATAATTGGCATACGATTCAGATGCGGCTTGAAAAACAGTAACTCCTTCTATATTTTTAAAAATATCCAGATAAAAAGCATTCATCGCACGACGGGCATGAACATGATCCTCTAAGACTTCCATTTGTCCTCTTCCAATTCCTGCACAAACATTACTCATCCGATAATTATATCCGATTTCCGAATGTTGATAATGAGGGGCATTATCACGAGCTTGAGTGGCTAGAAAAACTACTTTCTCTTTAATTTTAGGATCTTTGGTAACCAATGCACCACCACCCGAAGTAGTAATTATTTTATTCCCATTAAATGACAAAATACCAATATCACCTAGAGTGCCACATTTTTGATTGTTATAAGAACTCCCGAGTGCTTCTGCACTATCTTCTATAATTGGAATTTGATATATTTTAGCTATTTTTCTAATTTCAGCAACATTAAAAGGCACACCATACAAATGCACCGCAATTATAGCCTTAGGTTTTTTACCTAAACTAATTCTATCTACAATAGCTGCTTCTAAAGCTATTGGACAAAGGTTCCAAGTAAATGCCTCACTATCTACAAAAATTGGAGTTGCCCCTAAATAAACTATTGGGTTGGCCGAGGCAGAGAACGTCATACTCTGACAAATCACTTCATCTCCAACTTGAACGCCTAATACTATTAAGGCAAGGTGAAGAGCTGCAGTTCCAGAACTTAATGCCGCTACATGATGATTTCCTCCTAAGTATTTTTCTAAATCTTGTTCAAATCCAGACACATTGGGACCTAGAGGAGCAATCCAATTGGTATCAAAAGCTTCCTGTACGTATTTTTGTTCCCCTCCACCCATGTGGGGAGAAGACAACCATATTTTATCTGAGTTCATCGTAGGTTATTATTTTTGCAAATATAGTATATTCTAATTGAATTTATCATCATATAGTGGCACTTAAACAAAAAATAGCTGTACAATTTTAAAATTGAAGTTTAAGTTGTTAATATAAACGAAATTCTAACTCGAATTGCTCGAATTGGTGCGAACACTTGTTCTAATTAAGAACATGATTTTTTGCTGGAATTTGGTTTTACTTTATGAAAACTGAAATAAAAACACGAATTACACTAATTGGCACGAATTTCTATTCCAATAAATATCTCACTTTTTCATTCTATATTCTGTTTTTCTTATTAACGCTTCTACATTTAAAGGAAGGTTAAAAAAGGTACAAGCTAGAATGATCAGATCCAATTTTAAAGTACGATTATGGATATACCATATGTTTATACGCACTTTATCAGGCCAAATAACAGTATCGTTATACATTAAAGAATCCTCTTGTTTTGCTAACAATTGTTCTTCGTTTCTATATTTAAGAGAAGCTAAACCTGTAATCCCTGGCTTCACTTGCAAAATTATACGATCATCACCTTTCAATTGATCTGCATATCCCGGCACATCAGGCCTTGGGCCAATTAACGTCATATCACCTCTAATCAAATTATAAAGCTGAGGCAGTTCATCAAGTTTAGTACGTCGCAAAATACGCCCAAAGACAGTTGGTTTAACTCCTTTTTTAGGGATACTTCTAAATTTATATAGAACAAATGAAACTCCATTTTTCCCTATACGAACCTGTTTGAACAACATAACATTGATTTGAAATCAAAAGTACAAAAAAAGTAAGGAAAAGATGTTGTTTATTTTGAGTATTTAAAAACGACTTTAGGTTGTGTTTTACTATTGTTGATTAATTAGTTGTCAGTATCAATCAAGTGACGGAACAAGTTCTAAAAAAGAGAATCCTAGTAAAATAATTAGATATTTGCATTTTCAGTTGAATTTGGTATTTAACCACTAGGTGCACAAGGAAGGCACTAAGGGCAGTAAGAATACTAATTTATATTTTATTTTTATTGTTTTAAATTAACATTATACACCCCTGAAGTCCTTCTCCATGGAGGAACAAGCCTCGAGGGATAATTTACTAAGAAATATTTGTTTTATGTATTTCAGTTGAATTATGCTACACCCCTAAAGTCCCCTCGAGGGGACAATCCTGCGATTGAATTTTATATTTTTAAGTTTTCCAGTTGGACTTCTTTACACCCCCTAGAGTCCCCTCGAGGAGACAATCCTTCTAAGGTGATTTGAATTGTTTGGGTTGTTAGCTGAATTTAGTGTTTAACCGCACGGTGTATAAGGAATGCACAAAGAATACTTATGTATATATTTCATTAATCTATGTGATGCTTTTTATCATGAAAGCTGGCCTGAAAAGTCTCGATTCCAAAAATACTGAACAAGTAATTGCTCTACTTGACAAACAACTTTCACCATTTAACTTAAAAGATATTTTTATTTTTTTTAATATGTTGGTTTTGAAAAAGTATATGGTTTAATTTGATTGAATTTAGATTTTACTTCTTCCTTTACAGTGACTTTATCCTTTTTTTCAATATTATTTTTTGATGCAACGTTTTGTTTTTCATTTTCATTGTTTTTTATAATTTGAACAATACCTTCTTTATCTACCTTATAATATTCACAAAAATCTTGAATAGATACGGGCTGATGTTTTTGTTTCCCCAAATCTTTTTTTATTTGACTCATCATTTTAAAGCTCATGCTTTCTTTCTTTCCAAAATAAATTTGGATGTCTTTGGCTGTTATTACTTGTCTCATTTTCTTTACTTTTATTTGAAGCAAAATTATTTATGGCTTATATGAATTTACGATACCTTTTTACAGCGAATACGCTACTCAATTGTAGTTTTTACGCTATTCTTTTCTTTCATTAAATCATAAAAAAGATATTTTTGTGGTTGTCCTTTAATTCTATCCCATGTTTTAATTGGATTCTTAAGTTCGATTTTATTTCCTGATTCTTCATTGAACCAAGTTCTGAATGCTGTTTCTTTAGCCACAATTAATTTGGGGGTTTCTTTTTCGCTCATTTGACGAAAATAAAAACCTATTTCTTCTTGGTTTGTGGCCTTTGATGCTAGTTTTTGAAATAAGTCATAAGCATCATAATCTTTAAATATGTGCGTTGGAAAAATATTCGTATTATTTCTTGTTTTTTGTTTTGTAATTGGGGTGTTACCCGAATCGTTACTGTCTACTAATTTTTCTATTTTAAGAATCAATTTCTTGAAGAAGGTTTCTAATAATTGGAAATACGGTGAATCTGTATTGACAAATGCTTTGAAATCATAATAAAATGCTTTGATTCCTTTGTACAGTAATGTTTTGTATCTTTCGTGTTTTTGATTATTAATAAGTTTAAGGGCAATATTATCTGTAAAAAAATCCATTCCTATCCTATTCATTTCCTTTTCACAGAGTTGATCTATTACATATTCTTCAAATTCAATTGTATACTCTAAAACGAGATTGACAATAGAATTACTCAACTCCTTTATAAATGTTTTGATTTTAGTGTTTTCTATTCCTTGTGCTTCTGCTTCTTTTTTTAGTTGATTGGTAATACTTTTGATTGGATAGGTCTTTATTTTAAAGAGCATGTCATTCAAATCTTGTGCTCTTGTATTTAAAGAACTTAGGTATGATTCTAAATTTAATGGTGCTTTTTTTAGATAATTTTTGTAGGTATTTTGAATTTCATTAATTTCAGCAGTGAACTGACCTGCATAAATAGTGCCTGCTTTTATTTTTACTTTTTTCTTTTCTTCGAAGATTAATTGTTCAACACTCTTCGTTAAGGTACTAACCAAATAATCGATTCTATTTGATATTAGGTCAAATGAAATTTTATCTTTGTTATTCGCCTTGTTTTGTTTTTCACTGTTTTTCATAGTGTTACAATTATTATTTCAGCAAAATTATTTGAAATTGTTATCTAAACAAAGATACTTTTACATATAGTTTTCAACAGTTTTGTTAAAAAAATTATATTTTTTTTCTTCTAATTTTATTATACATCCAAGCTTTGTACCGTAAGTATCTCCTAAGTATCCCGTACTTATCCTGTAAGTATCTCTAAATATCCCATAAGAATCTTGATAGCTGTAGTGGAAGGGTATCTATTCGCTTGTCAATGCCATTTATTATGTAATTATCGTTTGTATGAGAGATGCTTTACAGCGTAATAAACTGAGTGCGAGTTTTGGTTATTGGCTTTTGATAAAGAATTTTACACCTTAAAATTCTGAAGGGTAGGAATAGTTACACCCCTAAAGTCCCCTCGAGGGGACAATTCTACTATTGAATTATTGTTCTTTTAGTTTTCAGTTGAGTTATTTTATACCCCTGTTCCCGATAGCTATCGGGACCTCGAGGGGACAATCCTTCTAAGGTGATTTGATTTGTATGGTTTTCAGTTGAATTTGGTGTTTAACCACTAGGTGCACAAGGAAGGCACTAAGGGCAGTAAGAGTACTAATTTATATGCTTATTTTTATGTATTTCAGTTGGATTATGCTACACCCCTAAAGTCCCCTC
>NZ_CALBSN010000185.1 GCF_937967675.1 uncultured Flavobacterium sp.
TTTGCCCGAATTGGTAAAACCTACTCGCCTATTTCTGGTAAAGAAGTAAAAAAAGATACAGTTTCTGATGTTATTAATGATATCAAAGAATTTGCTTTAGATAGTAAATGGTTACTGCTTGCTCCTATTCATTTAGAAGAAGGAAGAGCTTTAGAGGATAAACTAAAAGTACTACTACAACAAGGTTTCGCTCGTATTTTAGTAGATAACGAAATGGTGCGGTTGGATACCATCGAACAACTCCAATTAGATAACAAAGACATTCTTCTAATCGTTGACCGAATTGTCGTTAAAGACGAAGAAGAATTCTATAATCGATTAGCCGATGCCGTACAAACCGCTTTTTACGAAGGAAAAGGAATTTGTTATTTACAAGAAGTAGATTCGAAAAAGCGATTGGAATTCAGTTCTAATTTTGAATTGGATGGGATTACGTTTTTAGAACCAAATATTCACTTGTTCAGTTTTAATAATCCTTACGGAGCTTGTCCAACCTGCGAAGGCTACGGAAGTGTTATCGGAATTGATGAGGATTTAGTGATTCCCAATACCGCTTTATCCATTTATGAAAATGCAGTTTTTCCTTGGCGTGGCGAAAGTATGGGTTGGTATCGCGACCAATTGGTAAACAATGCTTATAAATTTGATTTCCCAATTCACAAACCGTTTTTCGAACTTTCTGACGAACAAAAACAACTGATTTGGGATGGAAATTCCTATTTCACAGGACTACATGATTTCTTTTCGGAATTAGAAGAGAAAAACTATAAAATTCAAAACCGTGTTTTGCTTTCGAGATATCGCGGAAAGACGAAATGTACCACTTGTAAAGGAAAACGTTTACGTTATGAAGCTAATTTTATTAAAGTTGGAGGAAAAACAATTTCTGATTTAGTAGATTTACCAATTGTAAACTTAATCGAATTCTTCAAAAAATTAGAATTAAACGAATATGATGCTAAAGTTGCCAAACGTTTATTAATTGAAATCAACAATCGTTTAGACTTCTTATACAATGTGGGATTGAGTTATTTGACGTTAAATCGCAACTCTAATTCGCTTTCTGGTGGTGAATCGCAACGAATTAATTTAGCGACTTCGTTAGGAAGTAGTTTAGTAGGTTCGATGTATATTTTAGACGAACCAAGCATCGGTTTACATCCAAAAGATACCGAAAGATTAATCGAAGTATTGAAAGATTTACGTGATTTAGGTAATACCGTAATTGTAGTAGAACACGACGAAGATATCATGAAAGCTGCCGATATGATTATCGATATTGGTCCAGAAGCAGGAACTCATGGCGGTGAATTAGTCGCACAAGGAACCTATGATGAAATTCTGAAAGCGGATTCATTAACCGCTAAATATCTGAATGGAAAAGAAGAAATTTCGGTTCCAAAAACCAGAAGAAAATTCAAGAATCATATTGAAGTTATTGGAGCAAGAGAAAATAATTTAAAGAATGAAAATTTTACTTTCCCATTAGAATGTTTAACAGTGATTACAGGTGTTTCAGGAAGTGGAAAAAGTACCTTGGTGAAGAAAATTTTGTTTCCAGCCATTCAAAAGAAATTAGAAGGTGTTGGAGAAAAAGCAGGCCAATTTACCGAATTAGCTGGAAGTTTTTCACACATCAAACATATCGAATACGTAGACCAAAATCCGATTGGAAGAAGTTCGCGTTCGAATCCAGTTACGTATATCAAAGCTTACGATGATATTCGTGATTTATTTGCGAAACAAAACGTTTCTAAACTACGAAATTATCAAGCCAAACATTTCTCTTTCAACGTTGATGGCGGAAGATGTGAAGTGTGTAAAGGTGATGGCGAAGTAACGATTGAAATGCAATTTATGGCCGATGTTCACTTAGAATGTGAAGCTTGTAATGGAAAACGTTTCAAAAAAGAAGTGTTAGAAGTAACTTTCGAAAACAAAAACATCGATGACATTTTAAAAATGACTATTGATGAAGCTTTGTTATTCTTTACGGAACACAAACAGACCAAAATCACGCAAAAATTACAACCTTTGCAAGACGTTGGTTTAGGCTATGTGCAATTAGGACAATCCTCATCTACCCTTTCTGGTGGCGAGGCGCAACGTATTAAATTAGCTTCGTTCTTGGTAAAAGGAACGATTAAAGACCGAGCTTTGTTTGTGTTTGACGAACCAACAACAGGCTTACATTTTCACGATATCAAAAAATTATTAGCTTCGTTTGATGCGTTGCTAGAAAAAGGACATTCGATTATCGTAATTGAACACAATTTAGATTTAATCAAATGTGCTGATTATATTTTAGATATTGGTCCAGAAGGTGGTGAAAATGGAGGAAAATTAGTCGCTTTTGGAACACCAGAAGAAGTAGCTAAAAATAAAAATTCAGTTACAGGAAAATACTTAAAAGAGAAATTATAAAATGATAAACCCATCTGCAAACGGTTGGATTGACAAGTTTTTTGTTGAAAACAATGATAATTTCATTGATTTTCAAGGTAATACTTTGTCTTTTTATGAAGATTGTAGAACTACTGGATTTATTTATGGTTATGTGGTACGTTACCAACTTCAAAACCAAATCAACACTACAAAATGGTCGTATGATGAAGTGACGAAAGTTGGTTTTTTGAATACGCTTTTTTCGTTATATCGTATCGAAAAATCAAACGGAACGAAAGAGGATTTCATCAATTCGGTTTACCAATTTTACAAAATCATTCAACCTGAAAACCTGAATTTCATCAAAAAATTACTTCCAGAAGGGACACACAGTTCACGCTTAGAAAAAATTATAGATGACCGAATCCAAACGAATAATAATACGATTAGCAAGAATTTCTCACACATCATTACCAATGCGCTTTTGTTTATTGATGTTTTAGCATTCGAATATTATTTAAAAAATGAAACGTTACCGTCAGATTATCTGAAAAATGTAGAATCGGATTGTATCAAAATTGTTTCATTGGCTTTAAAAATTAAAGAGCGAAAATCAAAATACGATGAATTATTGGTGAAATTGTTTGAAAATTCAATTCGTTATACCAAATTCAATACTATTGAAAACATTGAATTATCGGAAATAAAATTGATGCGACACACTTCTTTATTAGAACGTTTATATTTATTAGACATTGCACAAATGGCACTTTGGAGTGATGAAAAATTGGAACCTAATGAAGAGCATTTCTTACAACTTTTGAGTTCGGAATTAGAATTAGAAGCTAGTTTACTTGAAAAAAGTAAAAAAGAAATAAATGATTTTATCGAAAAATACAAATCCGAAATACCGTTTTTTAATTATTCGAATCCGATAAAACATTTTTACGATCAAGCCAATAAAAATGTAACTAAACTTATCATTCGCAACAAAGACCGATTAACCAAAGAAATCAAGGAAAGTGGTGAATTGATGCAGCTTTTAGCCAAATCTACCACAAAAGATTTAAGCAAAGAAGAAAAAAAGAAAGTAAAAAAACAGTTGCTCGATATCTGTAAAACAGTTCCATCGCTAACCATTTTCTTACTTCCTGGTGGTGGCTTGTTATTGCCTATTTTGATTAAATTTATTCCACAGTTATTGCCGTCGGCTTTTAATGAAAATTTAGAAGATTAAAACTTCAACTGATACACGTCATCCAAATCTTTATCGCAACTAAAATTCACGCCTAAATCAGTTACATAACCATCGTTAAGTCCGTAAACCCAACCGTGTAATGATAATTCTTGACCGTTTTTCCAAGCGGTTTGAACAATGGATGTTTTAGCTAAATCCATAACTTGTTCTTTTACGTTGATTTCAACAAATTTATTAAAGCGTTCCTTTTCATTTGTAATGGCATCCAACTCATTTTGGTGAAAACGATAGACATCTTTAATATGTCGAATCCAATTATCGATGATTCCAATTGAACTATTTCCCATCGCTGCTTTTACTCCTCCACAACCATAATGTCCACAAACAATTACATGTTTTACTTTTAAAGCATTTACAGCATAATCCAAAACACTCAACATATTCATATCAGAATGTACCACCATATTGGCAATATTTCGGTGAACAAAAACTTCGCCTGGTTCTGCCCCAATAATCTCATTAGCTGGCACGCGACTATCAGAACAACCTATCCACAATAATGGTGGATTTTGACCATCAGCTAAATTTTTGAAATAATTAGAGTCTAGAGCTAGTTTACTTTCTACCCATTTTTTATTATTATCCAATATCTTTTTATAAAAATCACTCATTATCATATAAATAGTGTATAAATATAAAATAAAAAGCTATCATTTCTAAATAATATAGAAAATAGATAGCATTTAAATTTTGATTTCAAATTAGTGTCTCAATGCTGCTACTGTAAATTCAGGGTTCATATCATCCTTAATATATAATACATCATCGTAAAAAGTTACAACACCTGTTTCAATATCATGCATGGCTCCAACAATTCCAATTTGTCCATTTTCTAACATTTGCTCCAAAACAAAGCTTCTTTCAATGATATTTTTTACACTTCTTTTTACATTGATTTCTGCCACGTTCTCAACAAACTCACTATTCTTTGAACTTCTTTCAGAAGTAGTTACTTTTTCTTCGTAAACTGCTGGTTGAATTTTAGATAATAATTCCGTTAAATTACCCATTTCTACATGGTCGCAAGCACCTTTTACAGCACCACATTTAGAATGTCCTAAAACAACAATCAATTTGGAGCCAGCTACTTTACATGCGAATTCCATACTCCCTAAAATATCAGTATTAACAATATTTCCTGCAATTCTTACCGAAAAAACATCTCCTAACCCTTGGTCAAAAATTAACTCCGCTGAAGTTCTACTATCAATACAACTTAAAATGGTTGCAAAAGGCCATTGTCCATCTCTAGTTTCATTAACCTGTTCTAATAAATTGCGATTAGCTTTCAAATTATTTATAAAACGATTGTTACCTTCTTGTAAAAATTGTAATGCTTTACGAGGCGTCATCTGTGCTTGTGTTTCTTTATTATGTGCTTTCATATTATTCTTTATCTTTTTTTGAATCTTTAATTTTTACCTGTTGAAACTCCGTATTATCTAAATTATATTGCTCTTTAAATCCTATTAAAGTTAAAGTAATATCTTTATCCTTTACTGTTACATTTCTAAAATCTTTGATCAATTCCACTACATCAAAATCTATATATTTTGTATGAGATGCATCAATAACTAATTTAGAACCATGAGGAATTTGACCTAATGTCGTTTTAATTGCAGCCTTATTTAAAAATGAGACTTCTTGCGCTAATTTAATAGTAATAACATCACCATCATGAAAAGATTCTTTCTTAAACGAATAAGCAATCTTTAGATTTTGATATAAAATAAAAATGATGCTCACTGCTAAACCGATTCCTACACCTTTTAATAAATCAATACGCACAACAGCTATTACCGTAATAATAAAAGGAATAAATTGAGAATAACCATTTTTCCACAAATGAACAAATACACTAGGCTTTGCTAATTTATACCCCACCATTAATAAAACTGCAGCCAATGCTGCTAAAGGAATCTTATTCAAAATAAATGGAATTGAAAGTGCAAACGTAAATAACAACACTCCATGAAAGATCGTTGCTAATTTAGTTCGCCCTCCAGAATTTATATTTGCAGATGAACGAACAACAACCGAAGTCATTGGTAATCCTCCTAATAAACCACTCAAAATATTGCCAATACCTTGAGCTTTTAATTCTCTATTCGTATCTGTAAATCGTTTAAATGGGTCTAGTTTATCAGTAGCTTCAATACATAATAAAGTTTCTATAGAAGCCACTACTGCAATAGTTACGGCAACTATCCAAACCTTTTCATTAGCCAATTCGGCAAAATTAGGCAATGCGAAACCTTTTTGAATTTCACCAAAAGAAGGCAAACTCACTAAATGATTTTGAGTCACAATAGCTAGATTAGAACCCGATTGTATGAAAAACTCATTCAACAAAATACTAACTACTACTACAACTAAAGCTCCTGGAATTACTTTGATGTTTCGTAATGCAGGTACTTTTTCCCAAAGAATTAATATTGCTAACGACAATAATGCTATTAGTAATGCTCCTGTGTGAATATAATTTATGGATTCTATTAACGTGTCAAATGTAGAATGACCTGATTTTTCTATATAGAAAAAATCGCCTTCATTATCAATATCATGACCAAAAGCATGTGGAATTTGCTTTAATATAATAATAATACCAATAGCAGCTAACATGCCTTCTATTACACTTGTAGGAAAATAATTAGAAAAACTACCCGCTTTCAAAAAACCTAAAGCAATCTGAATTAATCCCGCTAAAATTACTGCTACTAAGAAGATATCAAACCCTCCTAAATCTGTAATTGCAGTTAAAACAATAGCGGTTAAGCCTGCAGCTGGACCCGTAACACTTAATGATGAATTACTTAAAATACCAACTACAACGCCACCTATTACACCTGAAACTATTCCTGAAAATAAAGGAGCTCCAGACGCTAAAGCTATACCCAAACATAAGGGTAAAGCTACTAAAAATACAACCAAACCAGATGCAAGATCTCCTCTTACATTGGAAAAAATAGAATGTTTATTCATGAAAAAATTTTATAATACGTTATATTACTACACTCAAACAAAATGAAAAGTGCGATGAAAAAAAGTATTATAAAATATTAGGAGGTGGAGAAAAAATTTGATGCGCCAAATTAGTAAAACTCAAATCATGCTCTACTAATACATTTAATTCAATTACATCAGATTGAACAAAACTGATAGGAGCATAACTAAATAGAGGTACCGATTTAATTTCATTGAAAGGAATATGATTTTCTTCTTCTTCACACATTGTATAAAAACAAGACGTATCAGCCTTTTTATCTATTAAACCAACTAAAGTTGGCGTTGATAAAAAGGCTATAAAAATGAATAAAAATACATTTACCAATGATTTCATTTTGCGAATATACTATTTCAAACCGAAAACTCATCAAAATTTATAATAAAAAAAAACACCTTTAAAAGGTGCTTTTTTTATTAAATTTCTTCGTTTAACCAAGCTTTCAACATCCAATTGGTTTTTTCTTGTTCTGCAATAAAATCACTCATCATCGAATTGGTTCCTTCATCACTTATTTCAGCGGCTTTTATCAAAATTTGTCTTTCTAATTGCAAAAGAACACTAATAGATTCTAATATTAATTGAATCGCTTCTTCATCATTAGAAATATCTTTACCTACCCTTAACTTACTATTAGCTATGTAATCTGAAAAAGTATGCAATGGAACACCTCCTAATGTTAGAACACGTTCAGCTATTAAATCAATTTTTATTTGACTATCGTTATACAGCTCTTCAAATTTTAAATGCAAATCAAAAAAACGCTTTCCTCTAATATTCCAATGTAACCCTCTTAAATTTTGATAGTAAACTTGAAAATTGGATAACAAACCATTCAAGTTGGTAACTAATTCCTGTGATTGTATTATAGGCAATCCTAAACTATTTAATTTCATGTTTTTTATTTTATTTACCAAATTTACAAAATTTTAAGTCTTTTTTTTCATAAGTTAAATTGATAGTTTTTATATTTGTATCAAATTTATCAATAATGACAATTACACAACTTTACTACGTATTAGCAGTTGCCGAACACAAAAACTTCACATTAGCTGCAGAAAAATGTTTTGTTACGCAACCCACTTTGAGTATGCAAATTCAAAAATTAGAAGATGAATTGGATATCTTAATTTTTGACCGAAGTAAAAAGCCTATTTTACTTACTGAAGTTGGTGAAAAAATCGTAAACCAAGCAAAAAATATTGTTAACGAGGCAGGTCGTATTAAAGATATCGTAGATCAACAAAAAGGATATATAGGTGGTGAATTTAAAGTAGGGATAATTCCTACCATTATGCCAACACTTCTTCCGATGTTTTTAAATAATTTTATAAAAAAATATCCTAAAGTAAATTTGATTATAGAAGAACAAACTACAGAAGAAATTATTAAAAAATTAAAAAACGGTCATCTTGATTGCGCTATTGCTGCAACACCACTCGAAGAAGAAAATTTAAAAGAAATTGTGCTGTATTATGAACCTTTTGTAGCTTATGTACCTTCTAATCATCCAACAATCAACAAGAAAGAAATTGAAATATCAGATTTAGACTTAGATAAAATTTTATTGCTTCAAGATGGACATTGCTTTAGAAATGGAATTTTAAATTTATGCAAAAACAATAAATTTATTTCCGATGGCTACTTCCAACTTGAAAGCGGGAGCTTTGAAACACTTATTAAATTAGCAGATGAAGGTTTAGGAACTACATTACTACCTTATTTACATACGCTAGATTTAAATGAAAAAAGCAAATCAAAACTTAAACCATTTAAAGATCCTAAACCCGCAAGAGAAGTAAGTTTAATTTATCCAAAAAACGAATTAAAAATTCATATTATCAACGCACTACGAGATACAATTTCAGGCGTTGTTAGAGGAGCAATTGCTTTTAGTGACGTGGAAATCATAAGCCCAAAATCGAAATAAAAATAAAAATCCCGAAAGAACTTTCGGGATTTTTTTTAATTAATATAAATTAAACATTGTCTTAATTCTGGCTTTTCTTTTGTAAACTGTAACAGCCATTCTCTTAACTGATCTATCTCGTAAGGAAGTAATACTTGTACAGCTTTTTCTAATTCTTTACAAAATAATTTTGCATCAAAACTCACACGCTCTAAAATCGATTTCGTGTAAGAAAACATTGATCTAGACATAAATTATTAACTTAATTGGTTAGACTAGGGATAAGAACATGTTGTAAAGATAAATAAAAAAAATAGTTCGAAAAATAATTTATTTACTAAAAAAATGCTAAAATTTTATTAAATTCTTAATTAACAAGAAAAACTATATGCGTTTTATCGCTCGTAACATCTCTCGTTTTCCTGGAGCACCTGGCAGCTTTTCAATTGAAAACCCAACACTTAGCATTGCATTTTTTATTGAAGAACGACAAGCATAGGTCACTAAAATACCATTGGGTAAAAGTGCGTCAAACATTTTTTTAAAGATAACTTCACTCCACAATTCTGGCTGCAATGGAAATCCGAAAGCATCAAAGTAAATTAAATCATATTGCTCTTTATCGTCAATATCTTGAAAAAATTGTCTTCGTTTGGTAAGAATAAAATTGTTCGTAATATTTTGTTGGCTTTCCCAATCACAAGAATGCATTTTATCAAAAATGACTTGATATTGAGTAGCTTGTAATTCACTAACATAATTCATTTGGGCTATTTCTTCAGTTGAAATTGGGTACGCTTCTACTCCAACATAATTGACTTTCTCTTTATCTAAAGTTTCCAAAAAAGTAATAAAAGCATTCAAACCTGTTCCAAAACCAATTTCTAATATTGATATTGATTTTTGATTTTGTAATAAATCCAATCCATTTTTAATGAAAACATGTTTCGCTTCCTGAATAGCGCCATGAGTTGAATGATAGTTCTCATTCCAATCTGGAATTCGTATGGTAGTGGAACCGTCATCAGTAATAATAATTTCTCTTTTCATAGTAAATTCAAAAAAGAAAAGGTTTAAGAATTCGTAATCTAGTTCTTAAACCTTTTTTATTTTAGGAGCAATTACTCAATATATAGTTTCTTAATTTTTGGTATCGGTCCACCACATTTTACTTCATGGCATTGAATACAAGCATCAATTCCGTTATTAAAATGTTCCTTGGCGTTTTTCGGATCTTCATAAATCAATTCCTGAGCTTTGATAAATTTTGCCGCTTGTTCCTCAAAAAAAGCATCTTTATCCGTTTCATCAGTCATCACCGCTTTATGAATTTTAATAAAATGTTGTGGAAATTTACCAATGGTATCTCCTTTTATAATACGCTCTTTTAAACGCTGATTATCCACATACATTTGCTCCATCAAAGCTGCCATTTCTGACATTTCATACATTTCAAAACCGTCTTTATTTACTTTTGAATCGGTTTCACATGCTTCTTTATCCGTTGCTTTTTCATCCGCTTTCTTATCACATGAAAAAGACAAAAGAGCAAAAGAGCAAAGTAGAATTAACTTTTTCATTACTTAGCAATTAAAACACCATCTGCCATAAATGAATACGTCACTTTTGGCGCTACAATACTGTCAATTGCAGCTTGCGATTTTCCAGCGTCTTTAGCATAATGTTTTAAAACATCAACACTTTCAATACTTACAAATGCTTTTCCATTTACAATCACTTCTTTATCTTGTGCGTTTTTTGGAACGAAGAAACCATAATCTTTAAATTTAACAAAAGCTTCTTTGTCATCCGCTAAATCTAACGTCATCCAACAACCTTTCTTTTGACAAACTTCGTTGATACCCGATTTAAATTTAACTTCTAAAGTATCACCTTCTTTTAAAGTTTTAAATTTATCCATCATCTCGGCACTTGTTATTGCACCATCTGTTGAAATAGAATCGCCAAAAACAGCATAAGCAATTTTTACTTTTTCTGGCTTAGCTTCTTGCTTTTTTTCACAACTAACAAACGCTAATGTTAAAAGTGAAAGTGTAACTATATTTTTCATATTATTTGTGAATATTTTCAACAAAAATAACGATATTTTTTCTATTTTCGGAACTTCAAAAAAAGTTTCGTTTAACTAAGGTTAATATGATTTATCAAAAAGAAATCATTCTTTGTTGTTGATAATTATTTTTCAATAAGTAAAAATAAAACTTCTTTTTTTTAGTAAATTTGCAACCAATATCTAAAAATCAACATTTTTTTTGTTGATAATACAAAACTAATTTTATAACAGTTTGACCCTAATGGAATTAAAAACTTTAAACGAAATTGAAATTATTTCGGCTCCTCATTCAAAAATCAACGAAGTAGATTTTGAAAACCTAACTTTTGGTAATGTTTTTACAGACCACATGTTAGTATGCGATTATGTTAATGGAGCATGGCAAAAACCTGTTATAGAACCTTATGCCCCTTTTATGATGGACCCTTCAGCAAAAGTATTCCACTACGGACAAGCTATTTTTGAAGGAATGAAAGCATACAAAGATCAACAAGATGATGTTTGGTTATTTAGACCCGATGAAAACTTTCACCGTTTTAATAAAAGTGCAACCCGTATGGCAATGCCTGAAGTTCCTGAAGATGTATTTTTAGGAGGATTACACCGCTTATTAGAAATTGAAAAAGAATGGGTAAAAAAAGGAAAAGGAAACAGCCTATACATTCGTCCATTTATGATTGCTACCGGACATGGTGTAATTGCAGCGCCTTCTCAACAATACCGTTTCATGATTATTTTATCTCCAGCGCGTTCTTATTATTCTGGAGAAGTAAAAGTAATCATTGCAGAACATTACAGTAGAGCCGCTAACGGAGGTATTGGTGCAGCAAAAGCTGCCGGAAATTACTCCGCACAATTTTACCCAACAAAATTAGCCAATGAACAAGGGTTCCAACAAATCATTTGGACAGACGATGCTACACATACTAAGTTAGAAGAAGCAGGAACAATGAACGTTTTCTTTAGAATTAATGATACTTTATATACTGCTCCAACCAGCGAAAGAATTTTAGATGGTGTTACTCGTAAAAGTGTTATCGAATTAGCAAAAAGAGAAAACATCAACGTAGAAGTTCGTTCCGTTTTAGTAGCCGAAATTGTTGAAGCTGCTAAAAACGGCTCATTAAAAGAAATTTTTGGTGCTGGAACAGCTGCCGTAATCAATCCAATTGTTGGATTTTCATTCCAAGACCAGTATTATGAATTACCTAAATTAGAAAATTCTATGGCACTTGAAATTAAAGAAAAACTAACTAACATTCAATACAAATTAGCGGAAGACACTTTTGGGTGGACAATTAAAATTTAGTAAGCAGTAGCAGTCACAGTTATCAGAAAAAATAAATCACTGATAACTGTGATTGGAAACTGTGACTATTTTAATATTTCTTCAAAATTGGGTTTAAAGTAATTAGGACCTTTCATAACTTTTCCATCCTCTCGGTAAATAGGTTTTCCGTCTTCACCTAACTTACTCATATTGGAACGTTGAATTTCATCAAAAACTGCTTCTATTTTATGTTGCAACCCATGCTCTAAAATCGTACCACATAAAATATACAGCATATCTCCTAAAGCATCTGCAATTTCAACGATATCATTATTTTGAACCGCTTCTAAATATTCCTCATTTTCCTCTTTCATTAAATTGAAACGAAGTTCGTTTTTTAAAGCACCTAAATCGGCTTTCATTTCTTCACTCACCCCTAAACCATAGGTTTCGTGAAATAACTTTACTGCATTTAATTGTTTTTGCATAACGTATCATATAAATTTCACTAAATTTAGAAAATTTGATACCATTAAATTATTACTTTTGTGAAAATTTTCAATATGTTTTCAACAGGCCAAATCTATTTTGCGATTTTCTTTGTTATTGTCTTTGTAACTACAATGATTATTGTGTATCGAAAAGATTTAAAACAAATGAAACCCTTCTACAAAGGAACATACTGGGTGTTTTTAGGCTTTTTAGTCTTTATTGGATTACTATTTTTAATAAAAGTTTTGATGAAAGATTAATTTTCTTACTTTTGATAAAACGCAATGCGCTATAATGAGAATTTTAAAATACATATTACTACTTCTACTTCTTTTTAGTATTGCCTTCCTTGTTTTTGTGGTAACTCAAAAGGGAGACTACAAAATCGTACGTTCTAAAGAAATTAAAATTGAAAAAGATATCGTTTTCAATTTTGTAACTGATTCCTCTTCCTATCAAGATTGGTCTCCATGGAAATCAGATGAAGCGAATTTTAAAAATATCAAAATCACTCCAAACGATAGTTTAACACAAAACATATTTATTTCTGAAATCAAAAATGAATCCCTAATGCAATTTCAAAAAACCAATAATGGTGTTTTGATTACTTGGGAATTAAATGGTAAATTAAATTTTAATCTAAAACTTCTATGTGTTCTTAAAGGTGGTGTGGATTATGTAATTGGAAATAAGTTAGAAGAAGGTTTAGAAAATATAGATACTTACTTAGTCAAAGAATTAAAAACGTACAATATCAAAATTAATGGATTGGTTACAAAACACATGACCAACTATATCCAACAAATTGATACTTGTAATGCAGCCGATTTTCAAAAAGTGTCTAAAGCCATGTTGCAAAACATGTTATCTTTTGTTGAAAAAAATGATATCGAAATTTTAGGATTGCCTTTTATTACATATGAAAGTGTCAAACCCAATAACAAAGAAATCATTTTTGCTATGTGCGTTCCCGTTGAAGAAGAAATTCTTACTACACCTGGAAGTGAAATTTCAGGCGGTCATTTCGATGAATTTTTAGCTGTAAAAACTACTTTAACTGGTGATTATTCGCATCGTAAAGAGGCTTGGAATAAAGCTAAAAATTATGCCCGAAAAAACAAATTAAACGAAGATACTAACGGAAAATTTATTGAAGTATACAAAACAAGTTTACCTAAAGAACGTAAACCTTCTAAATGGATTACAGAATTATATTTACCGGTGAAGAAAAAAACATTCACACCTAAACCTAAAACGGAAACAACTCAGGAAAACCTAGAAAGCACAACTGAGACGAATATATCAACTAAACAAACTGAAAAATAAAACCCGATTTTCATCGGGTTTTGTTTTATTTATTCTTTCCTATCAAATGCTTAACTACTGTTTCAGCAGCATGCAAACCAAACAAAGCGGGCATCCAACTATTCGTTCCATAAAACGACTTTTTAAAGTTAGAACCATCCGTCATTTTTACACTATCGTAATCAGGTCTTTCAAAGGAGTAAACTACTTTTACACCACTCGAAATTCCTTCTAATTTTAAACGTTTTCTCACCTGTTTCGCTAACGGACAATAATCGGTTTTACTGATGTCTTTTACACGCACTTTTTCAGCTTCAAACTTACCTCCTGCGCCCATGTTACTAATAACTTTCACTTTCTTACGTTTACAAGCTACTATCAAATTGATTTTTGGTGTTAAGCTATCGATACAATCTAAAACGTAATCAAATTCAGGAGTAACCAATTCAAAAGCGCGCTCTGGTGATAAAAACTCTTCAATGCGTGTTAATTTTAAATCAGGATTAATATCCATCAATCGGTCGCCAACAATTTTGACTTTGGGTTGCCCAACCGTACTATGCAAAGCAGGTAATTGACGATTTATATTCGTAATGTCTACAACATCACCATCAACAATAGTCATTGTTCCTACACCTGCGCGTGCTAAAAATTCGGCAGCAAAACTCCCTACTCCACCTAATCCAACCACCAAAACATTGGCGTTTTCTAATCGTTGAATACCTTCTTCTTTAAATAGCAATACTGCTCTTTCTTTCCACTTGGCCATAATTGGGTTGTATCGTTAAATTGGTTAACTGAAAATCTTTGAAAAATTAGCAAAAACAATCGCTTTCATCTCTTCTACCGAAATTCCTTTTATCGCAGCCGCTTTTTCATAGACTTGATAAATGGATTCTTCAATCGTGTCCGTTTCTAATAAAATTTGATTTTCGGGTGCAAAAATAAACACTTTTTCTAAATCTGGATTACGAAGTAAGTATTTTCCAAACGATAAATAAAATCCGTTTTTGAGAAGAGATTGCGCCACTTGCTCGTTTTTTGAAAAACCATGAATAATCATTGGGTTCTCAATTTTCATTTCTTTCTTGATGGCAATCACTTCATCATAGGCCGCCACACAGTGCAAAACGATAGGTTTATTCGTTTGCTTTACGATTTCTAATTGCTGTTTAAAAACCGAAATCTGTAAGTCTAAAGGAATTTCAATTCGTTTATCTAATCCGCATTCCCCTAATGCTAAACACGATTTTACTTGAAGCTTTTGTTTAATAATTTCTAAATCAGTTTCCAAACGATGTTCATCGATATACCAAGGATGAATTCCAATAGAATAACTAGGAATCGA
>NZ_CALBSN010000186.1 GCF_937967675.1 uncultured Flavobacterium sp.
AAATCCAAACCGTGATTGATGAAGCCTTGGAAAACATCGCTAATTTTAGAAAAGATGAAGGTGCTTCGTTGGAAAAAGAATTCCAATTAAGAATTGCCAACATCAATAATTTAATGAACGAAGCGGTTTCTTACGATGCTGAACGCGTTGAAACTGTAAAAACTCGTTTAAGAACAGCTCTAGATGAATTAAAAGTAAATGTAGATGAAAATCGCTTTGAACAAGAATTGATTTTTTATCTAGAAAAATATGACATTACTGAAGAAAAAGTACGTTTGGGCAACCATTTGAACTATTTCTTAGAAACGCTGAACGGAACGGAAGCCAACGGAAGAAAATTAGGTTTCATCACGCAAGAAATGGGAAGAGAAATCAACACCATGGGTTCAAAATCTAATCATTCTGAAATGCAAAAATTGGTAGTAATGATGAAAGATGAATTGGAAAAAATCAAAGAACAGGTATTAAACGTTCTTTAATTTTAGTGAAAAGTGACAAGTGAATAGTAAAAAGCCAGCAAATGAGTAGTATAAGTTCATATAAAGATTTATTAATTTGGAAAAAAGGAATAGTTCTGGTAGTAAAAGTTTATCAATTAACCAAAGCATTTCCACCTGAAGAATTATACGCTCTAACAAGTCAAATTAAAAGAGCTTCCGTTTCAATTCCGTCTAACATCGCAGAAGGTTATGGAAGAAACACCGACAAATCTTTTAGCCATTTTATTGATATTTCAAGAGGTTCTTTATGCGAATTAGAAACTCAATTAATCATAGCAAAAGAATTAGGTTTTATTGTTAATTTTGAATTGTATAATGAAATTTTAGAGCTTATTATAGAAGAATCTAAAATGATAAATGTCTTTTCTAAATCACTTAAATAAGCTTTTCACTTATCACTAATTACTTATCACTAGAAAATAACACAACACAATGACCAAAGGAAAATTATTAGTATTCTCTGCACCATCAGGTTCAGGAAAAACCACTATAGTACGACATTTATTAGCCCAACCCGATTTGAATTTAGAATTTTCGATTTCGTGTACTACTCGTGCGCCTCGTGGCGAAGAAGTAGATGGAAAAGATTATTATTTCATCTCATGGGATGAATTCAAAAAGCACATTAAAGCAGAAGATTTCGTAGAATGGGAAGAAGTCTATACTGATAATTTCTACGGCACTTTAAAAACCGAAGTAGAACGCATCTGGGCTTTAGGAAAACACGTAATTTTTGACATTGATGTAGCGGGCGGATTGCGTATTAAAAGCAAATTTCCAAACGAAACCTTAGCTGTTTTTGTAAAACCACCAAGCGTTGACGAATTAAAACGCCGCTTAAAACAACGTTCCACAGAAAGCGAAGACAAAATCAATATGCGTATCGCAAAAGCGTCTGTAGAATTAGCAACTGCACCACAATTTGACACCATCATCAAAAATTATGATTTAGATGTGGCAAAAGAAGAAGCGTATCAATTGGTAAAGGATTTTATTAGTAAATAAAAGTATAGCACAAAGTCTCACTAAGTTATGCACCAAGTAGCACAAAAAACTTCGTGAAACTCTGTGAAAAACTTCGTGAAACTCTGTGAAACAAAAAATGAAAATAGGTCTGTATTTTGGAACGTTTAATCCCATTCATATTGGGCATTTGATCATTGCCAATCATATGGCGGAGCATTCTGATTTGGATCAAATTTGGATGGTCGTTACACCTCATAATCCACACAAACAGAAAAGTTCGTTGTTAGATGATTATCATCGTTTGCACATGGTGCATTTGGCAACAGAAGATTTCCCGAAAATCCAACCTTCGGATATCGAATTCAAACTACCACAGCCGAATTATACCGTAAATACTTTAGCACATTTACAAGAAAAATTTCCGAAACACGAATTTTCGTTAATCATGGGCGAAGACAATTTGAACTCGCTCCACAAATGGAAAAACTACGAAGTCATTCTGCAAAACCACCATATTTATGTCTATCCGCGATTAAATTCAGGCGAAATCGATGAGCAATTTGTCAATCATCCAAAAATCCATCGAGTAGGCGCGCCTGTAATTGAATTATCTTCAACCTTCATTCGCGAAAGCATTAAAAACGGTAAAAATGTAATACCAATGTTACCCAATAAAGTTTGGGAATATGTGGAGCATAATTTGTTTTATAAGAAATGAATTTTAAAGCTAAAATTTATATCAAAGATAAATCGTTACCATTTTATAAAAAAATGGATAATTCTGAACAACTACAATGGATTTCAATATCATTTGCATTAATACTTTTACTTATTTTATCAAACACAGAAAATAATATTGAAAACATATTTGAAAGCATTCTAAAAAACATTATTTATGTCTGTTTGGGATTATTTCTAATCTCAGTTATTATGAGATTTGGTGAATATGAAAAATTAAATGGAAAACTTGAAGGAGAAATTTCTTTTGAAAAAGATGGAATAAAAATTAATAATCAACTCTTTGAATTTAATCAAATCAATGATTTTAATATAGAATTTTCAGATAAATATGGTAGCCAAACAGGAAAATCAAATGGTGCCTTTTTATCGCAAGGTTTAAAAAATAGTATTTCTTTTTATCATAATGGTAAATTAATTATAACATATTTTCAATTGTATTCATCTGAACAACTCGAAGCAATTAAAAAAGATCTTTTTTTTATAATTACTAATGAACTTATCATTTTCAAAAAAAAATATCTAAATCTTGTAGACAAGAAATATAAAAACACGACTGATTATTTGTTTTTTATAGAAAAAATGAAAAAAGAAAGCAAACTATCTTAACATTCCTTTACCATTCGTTACCAATCCCATTGCGTAACTTTGTATTCTTAAAAAATAAAATGTTATGCTAAACTTCGAATTATACAATCCGGTAAATTATGTCTTTGGAAAAGGACAAATTGCTAAACTAACTGATTTAGTTCCAACAAACATAAAGATTCTGCTTGCTTATGGTGGCGGAAGTATCTTTAAAAATGGTGTTTACGACCAAGTAAAAGCCGCTCTACCAAATCATGATATCATAGAATTTGGCGGAATTGAACCGAATCCTCGTTTTGAAACTTTGATGAAAGCGGTTGAAATTATTCGTGCTGAAAAAATTGGTTTCATCTTAGCTGTTGGTGGCGGAAGTGTAATTGATGGCGTGAAATTTATCTCAGCAGCTGTTAATTTTGAAGGTGATGAAGCCGATATTTTGAAAAAACGAATCTTGTTTAAAGACGTTTCCAAAGTTATTCCTTTTGGAACCGTTTTAACCCTGCCAGCAACTGGTTCGGAAATGAATTCGGGAGCAGTAGTTACAATTGAAGCTACACAAGAAAAACTTACTTTGGGCGGAAGCGCTTTATTTCCAGTATTCTCAATTGTAGATCCAACGGTAATTACTTCGTTACCAAAAAGACAGTTACAAAACGGAGTTGTGGATGCGTTCACACACGTAATGGAACAATATTTAACCTATACACACGATGCTTTACTACAAGACCGAATTTCGGAAAGTATTTTACAAACGCTAATTGAAATTGGTCCAGATGTAGTAGAAAATCCGAGCGATTATAAATTAGCTTCCAACTTTGTTTGGAGTGCCACCATGGCATTGAATGGCTTAATTCAAAAAGGAGTTCCTTCGGATTGGGCTACACACATGATTGGTCATGAATTAACTGCTTTATACGAAATTGATCATGCGAGAACGTTGGCAATCATTGGTCCAAACTTATACCGCGTAATGTTCGATACGAAAAAAGAAAAATTAGCACAATACGGACAACGTGTTTGGAACATTCAAGGCAATTCAACTGAAGAAATTGCAGAAAAAGCAATTGAAAAAACGGTTGAGTTCTTCCACAAAATGGGCATGAAAACGAAAATTTCGGAAAACGCTGAAAACATCGAAAACACAGCTGATTTCATTGTAAATCGTTTCGAAGAAAGAGGTTGGAAAGCCATGGGTGAAAAACAGAATATTACTTTGGAAAAAGTAAGAGCTATTGTAGAAATGAGTTATTAAAAATTAAAATACGAATTTCACGAATTAACACGAATAATTTTTATTGCAAAATTTAGAAGTTTTTAGTAAAGTTTAGAAAGCTTTACTAAAAAATTGAACCTCAAAAAAGCAAAGAAAATTGGTGTTAATTCGTGGAATTCGTGTTTAAATCCATTATAAAAAAGAGTTTCGCAAACGTTTTTTGTAAATCCTTTTTAAATGCCTATTTTTGATGTTCTAAATTAAATCGGAAAATGGAAAATAAGCCAAAATTTGCAGTCATAGGAGGGGGAAGTTGGGCTACCGCAATTGCTAAAATGCTTTGTGAAAATCAAGACGAAATTGCTTGGTACATGCGAAGCACTTATGCTATTGAGCATTTAAAACATCAAAAACACAACCCAAACTATTTGAGTTCGGTTGCGTTTAACACTAATAAATTGAAACTTACAAACGATATCAACGAAGCAGTTGCCTATGCAGATTATCTGATTTTTGTAATTCCATCCGCTTTTTTAAGTAAAGAATTGGAGAACTTAACAGAAAGTTTGAAAAATAAATTTATTTTTTCTGCTATCAAAGGAATTGTTCCTGAATCGAGTTTGATTGTTGGTGAACATTTTCATACTAAATATGATATTCCATTTGAAAATATAGGTGTTGTAACAGGACCTTGCCATGCGGAAGAAGTGGCAATGGAACGTTTATCCTACTTAACGATTGCCTGTAGTGATAAGAAAAAAGCCAAATTCGTAGCTAAAAATTTGAGTTCGCATTACATCAAAGCCAAAACTTCAGATGATATCATTGGAACTGAATATGCAGCCGTTTTAAAAAATATTTACGCCATTGCGGCCGGAATTGCACATGGCTTAGGTTATGGCGATAACTTTCAAGCGGTTTTGATGAGTAACGGTATTCGCGAAATGAAGAAATTCATTCGTAAAGTACATCGCATGAAACGAAACATTAACAATTCGGCTTATCTAGGCGACTTGTTAGTAACAGGATATTCCGTATTTTCTCGAAACAGAATGTTTGGAAACATGATAGGAAAAGGTTACACCGTAAAATCAGCACAAATGGAAATGAGTATGGTAGCGGAAGGTTATTATGCGGTAAAAAGTGCTTACAAACTAAACCAAGAATACGGGGCTGATACTCCAATTATTGATGCGGTTTACAAAATTTTATACGAAAACAAAGACGCAAAAACCGTTTTTAAAGCCTTAACAGAAAAACTAAATTAAATCCATGCTATTCTCATTAAAAACAGGTGCAATTGATCATTTAATCGATCACCCAGGAATTATTACGGCTTTTACGATTACCATCATTGCCATGTTGGTATTAGACTTAGGTGTTTTAAACAAAAAAGGACACGTGATTTCCAATCGTGAGGCGGCTATTTGGTCGGTGATTTGGATTTCTTTAGCAATGGGATTTAGTGGTATTATTTATCATTACATGGGAGCCGAAAAATTCATGCAATTTCAAGGTGCGTATTGGATTGAAAAAGCACTTTCGGTTGATAATTTATTTGTATTTATTTTAGTTTTTGGCTATTTCAACGTTGCTAAAGAAGCCCAACACAAAGTGTTATTTTGGGGTGTGATTGGGGCTTTGGTTTTTAGAGCAATATTCATTTTTGCGGGAGTTTGGCTATTGAACTACACCTATTTGCCTGAAATGGAGCTTTTTGGACACATGGTTAAAATCAATTACTTGTTAACTCTTTTCGGAATTATTTTGATTGTTGCCGGAATTAAATCGGCACTGAGTCAAGAAGAAGATGAAGGAAGTAAAGATTTTACAAAAAGTCCAGGTGCTCGATTTGTTTATAAATTTTTCAATGTAACCCATCAATACGATGGCGATAAATTCTTCACGATTGAAAACGGACTTAAAGTAGCAACGCCTTTGTTTGTAGTAGTCGCAATTGTAGAATTTACCGACTTATTATTTGCGATTGACAGTATTCCAGCAATTTTTGCTATTGCTCCAGATGATCCATTTATTCTTTACACATCAAATATTTTTGCGATTTTAGGATTGCGTTCATTGTATTTTCTTTTAGCGAACTTCATGTACATGTTCAGTAAATTGAAATATGGATTAGGATTTATCTTGGCTTTTATCGGAACTAAAATGATTATAGCGCCGTTTTATCACGTTCCTACAAGTTTATCTTTATCTGTTGTGGGTGGAGCTCTAATCTTGTCTGTAATCGCTTCTTTATTATTTCCTGATAAGGATTAAATATTTGAACACAATATAAACCGCAGATTCGCAGATTTAACCTAGTTAATCTGCGAATCTGCGGTTAATTTTTGGCTCTTACTTGATAGTAATTTCGTCTATAAAAATAAACGCATCGCCACCAAAACCTTGATGCCATTCTGGTAATTTACCGAAGTTTTTAGCGATTACTTTTACGAAACGTGATTTTTTGCCTTTGATTTCATTAGAAGTGAAATTCAAAATCGTATTTTCCTCTAATTTTGGATCTAAGGTATTGTTTACCGAACCGAAAAACATAAAATTTACATTATCATCCGAAATATAATAATCGACTTTCGTTGGCATTAAAATCCAAGAACGTTGGTCTTGTAAAAATCGTGCGGAAATTTCACTAACACTTTTTACTTCTTTTAAATCCACAACCGCTTCAAAATCCTGACTTTGGTAGCCTTGCCAATCGCCTTTTCTCCAGTTCTCCGTTCCTAAAATACCATCTAACAACCCTTCTTGACCACCAGCATGATATTGTGGATTGTAAACCGATTTAATATTGATGCTGTAATTGTTTGGTTTTTTGAAGAAGGTTGCGGAAATGGTATCACTAACATTTAAACCTTCTAAATCTTCTCTTGAAAAAGCATAAATTTTGGTTGAATTTGAAATTTCAAATGGCTTTGAATATATTGAAAACTCCTTTTCTCCTTCAATTTTGTAGAAAATCATATGTTTTCTAAATTTTCCATTATCTAAATTATTATTATCCATAGAAACTAATAATTTATCTTTAAAAGCTTTGCTTTCCGCTTGAATTACTGGAACTGGAATGATTAATTGACACTCTACTTTATCTATAGTTTCCATACCAAATTGTGGCAAAATACCTCTAGCATTTGGTAAGTGAAGATAATTTGGTTTATTTCCATCAATACTAACTTTCGCGTCTAAGTAAGGTTCATTAATATCCCATTTCGGCTGTCCAGGGGTCACCGAATAAATCCCCATCGAACTCAACACATACCAAGCACTCATTTGTCCGCAGTCTTCGTTTCCAATTAAACCATCTGGTGTGTTTGTGTAAAAATTATCTAAAATATACTTGACTTTTGCATTCGTTTTTTCTGGTTTCCCAACATAATTGTACAAATACGCCATGTGGTGACTTGGTTCGTTTCCATGCGCATATTGTCCGATTAAACCCGTAACATCGACTTGTTCTCTACCAGTAGTTTTGCTTTCGCTGTTGAACATTTCATCTAATTTGGCTTCAAATTTTTCAGGTCCACCATAAGCTTGAATCATTCCCTCAATATCTTGTGGCACAAAAAACGAGTATTGCCACGAATTACCTTCGGTAAAATTATTGTTGACTTCTCTTGGATCGAAAGGTTTGTCCCAACCGCCGTTTTTCTTTGGACGCATGAAACCCGTTTCCCAATCGAAAATGTTTTTCCAATTTTGAGAACGTTTCATGAAATATTGATAATCCTCTTGCTTGTTTAGAATCTGTGCCATTTGCGCAATACACCAATCGTCATACGCATATTCTAAGGTTTTTGAAACGCTTTCGTGTTCGTCATCTATCGAAATAAAACCGTTTTTCTTGTAGGCATCCAAACCTAAAACATCACGCATGGCAGAAGCTTTACTGGCTTCAAAGGCTTTTTCGTAATCAAAACCTTTAATGCTTTTTACCATCGCATCTGCAATTACAGAAACGGAATGATAACCAATCATACAATCGGTTTCATTGGAAGCTAATTCCCAAACCGGTAATCTGCCGCCTTGTTCGTATTGTTTGATGAAAGTGTTGATGTAATCCGCTGTTCGTTTTTTATCGATTAAAGTGTACAACGGATGCGCGCCTCTAAAAGTATCCCAAAGCGAGAACACCGTGTAATAATCAAATCCTTCGGCAACATGAATTTTATTGTCTCTACCGCGGTATTTTCCGTCTAAATCTTGTGCAATATTCGGTTGCATCATCGTGTGATACAGAGCCGTGTAGAAAATCGCTAACTTGTCTTTATCATCAGACGTGACTTCAATTTTTGATAATTCTTTATTCCAAGCCGCAATAGCATCTTTATGAACTTTATCGAAATCCCAATGTTTAATTTCGGAACTGTTTAATTTCGCACCTTCGTAACTCGTTGGCGAAAGTGCTACTTTTACGAGAATTTTTTCGCCTTTTTTGACTTGTTTAGAGAAACTTATTTTTAATTCTTCATCCCCTTTATATAAATCTTTTGGTTTATTTTTTCCTCGAGCATTGCTTATTATTAATGGCACATTAAATTCTATTCGCGCATAAACATATTGATCTCTAGCCCAAGCTTCGCTTCTTCTTAATACTTCAATGGTTTTGTCATTTATTATTTTTATTTCGCCAAGAATTAACTTATCACGATGATTTAAATCTAAAATAATATTGGCTTGTCCTGCTTTATTAAATGTATATTCATGAAAACCAACTCGAGTTGAAGTAGTTAAACGCACATCGATATTATGTTTGTCTAATTTCACGGAGTAAAATCCAGCGG
>NZ_CALBSN010000187.1 GCF_937967675.1 uncultured Flavobacterium sp.
TCGTAAATCAAAGCACAAAATTGTCTAATCTCAAAATACAACACCATGTTAAAAGGATTTTTTAATGTCCCAAAAGCGGTAAACGAACCCGTAAAATCATACGCTCCAGGTTCTCCTGAACGAGCAAAAGTTGCTGAAACATACAAAACTATGTGGAATTCTCAAGTAGAGGTTCCATTATATATAGGTAGCGAAGAAATTAAAACTGGTGACACTAAAAAAATGTCGGCTCCTCATGATCACCAACATATTGTAGGTGTTTATCACCAAGCAGACAGAGCTTTAGTTGAAAAAGCAATTACAGAAGCATTAGAAGCTCGTAAAAAATGGGCAGCAATGGCTTGGGAAAACAGAGCTGGAATTTTCTTAAAAGCAGCAGAATTATTAGCAGGTCCTTACCGCGCTAAAATCAATGCAGCTACTATGATTGCACAATCAAAAACAATTCACCAAGCCGAAATTGATTCCGCTTGTGAGTTGATCGACTTCTTACGTTACAACGTAGAATTCATGACGAAAATTTACGCAGATCAACCAGCTTCAACTTCTGATATGTGGAACCGTGTTGAATACAGACCATTAGAAGGTTTTGTATATGCCATTACCCCTTTTAACTTCACAGCTATTGCAGGAAACTTACCTTCAAGTGCAGCTTTAATGGGTAATGTAGTAGTTTGGAAACCAGCTGCAACTCAAGTATATTCTGCCAATGTGATTATGCAAGTTTTCAAAGAAGCAGGTTTACCAGACGGCGTTATCAATATGGTAATGGGTGATTCAGGAATGGTTTCTGACGTAGTTTTATCAAGTCCACATTTAGCAGGAGTTCACTTTACAGGTTCAACTGGCGTTTTCAATGACATTTGGAAAACTATCGGAAATAACATTGCAACTTACAAAACATACCCTAGAATCGTTGGAGAAACAGGTGGAAAAGATTTCATCATTGCGCATCCATCAGCTAATGCAAAACAAGTAGCAACCGGAATTTCTCGTGGTGCTTTTGAATTCCAAGGACAAAAATGCAGTGCAGCTTCACGTGTTTATATTCCACAAAGTTTATGGCCAGCGGTTAAGTCTAATTTAGAAGCAGATTTAGCTTCAATGAAAATGGGTTCGCCTGAAGATATGAGTAATTTCATTACAGCTGTTATTTCAGAAGCTTCATTTGATAAATTAGCACGTTACATTGACCAAGCTAAAAACGATAGCGATGCAGAAGTAATCATGGGTGGAAATTATGATAAATCAAAAGGTTATTTCATTGAACCAACAGTTATCTTAACTACAAATCCAAAATATACTACTATGGAAACCGAATTATTCGGACCAGTGGTTACGATTTATATTTACGAAGACGCAAAATGGTCTGAAACTTTGAAATTGGTAGACGAAACTTCAGAATATGCTTTAACAGGAGCTGTATTTAGCCAATGTCGTTATGCAGTAGAAGAAGCTACCGTTGCTTTACAAAATGCAGCAGGAAACTTCTACATCAACGACAAACCAACAGGTGCTGT
>NZ_CALBSN010000188.1 GCF_937967675.1 uncultured Flavobacterium sp.
AATTACTCATTACAAAACTTGGGTGACCTGTAGCACAACCTAAGTTTACTAAACGACCTTCAGCTAAGATGATAATTTCTTTACCGTTTACGTTGTAAATATCAACTTGTGGTTTAACTTCGTTTTTAGTAGCTCCGAAGTTTTTGTTTAACCAAGCCATATCAATTTCGTTATCAAAGTGTCCGATGTTACAAACAATCGTTTTATCTTTCATAGCTTCGAAATGACGACCTACTACGATGTCTTTGTTTCCAGTTGTAGTGATTATGATATCAGCATTAGCGATAACAGTGTCTAATTTTTTAACTTCGAAACCGTCCATAGCTGCTTGTAAAGCACAAATTGGATCAATTTCAGTAACTGTTACAATAGAACCAGCTCCACGGAAAGAAGCTGCAGTTCCTTTTCCTACGTCTCCGTATCCACAAACAACTACTCTTTTTCCTGCTAACATCACGTCAGTAGCTCTACGAACTGCATCTACAGCAGATTCTTTACATCCGTATTTGTTATCAAATTTAGATTTAGTTACTGAGTCGTTAACGTTAATAGCTGGCATATATAAAGTTCCCGCTTTCATTCTTTCGTATAAACGATGAACTCCAGTTGTAGTTTCTTCTGATAAACCTTTGATTCCTTCAACTAATTCAGTATATCTATCGAAAACCATATTAGTTAGATCACCACCATCATCTAAAATCATGTTTAATGGTTGACGCTCTTCACCGAAGAATAACGTTTGCTCAATACACCAATCAAATTCTTCTTCATTCATTCCTTTCCACGCATACACTGGAATTCCAGCAGCAGCAATAGCAGCAGCAGCATGATCTTGAGTTGAGAAAATGTTACATGAAGACCAAGTAACATCAGCACCTAAAGCAACTAATGTTTCAATTAACACCGCTGTTTGAATGGTCATATGTAAACATCCAGCAATACGAGCTCCTTTTAAAGGTTGGCTTGCACCATATTCTGCTCTTAAAGCCATTAAACCTGGCATTTCAGCTTCTGCTAATTGAATTTCTTTTCTTCCCCATGCTGCTAAAGAAATATCTTTAACTTTGTATGGTACATATGGAATTGTTTTTGTACTCATTATATTTATTAATTTATTTTTAAATTTGAGGGTGCAAAGTTACAACATAAGTTTCTATTTTCTAAATAATGTTTTAAAATTTGTGAATTGTTTATTTTGCTAATCATTTGAATCACAATTAAATATCGATGCCGTTTTATAAATCTATAGCAATTAACGCAACCACATCTGCATACTTTTGGCATATTACCGAAGATGTAACCTCGTTATTTAGAGCAGTTTTGCTCAAGGATACTTCGTTATTTCGCTTAGAAGGAATGAAGTCAGAGGAACATCAAAAAGGATTTTTAGCGGTTCGAATGTTGTTACAAAAGTTAGACTATACGGATTATGATTTAACATATGATGAAGCTGGAAAGCCTCATTTAAGTGATGGTAAACATATTTCTATATCACATTCGCATGAATTTTCATGTATTTGTATTAGTGATG
>NZ_CALBSN010000189.1 GCF_937967675.1 uncultured Flavobacterium sp.
ATATTGCTGGTGTTTTAAATCAGAAAATAGACGAAGTAGCGTTTATTATTCATGAGAGTTTTGGTAAACAAGTAGAAGAAGATTTAATTGCGATTGCTCAAAAATTAGGTGCAAGAGGAACCATTTATTACCAAAATGAAGCATTAGGAACGGGTCACGCGATTATGTGTGCTAAAGATTCTTTATCTGGTCCAGCAGTTATTGCTTATGCTGATACGTTAATTCGTGCCGATTTTGATTTAGACACAACTGCCGATAGCGTAATTTGGGTAAAACAAGTCGACCAACCAGAAGCTTTTGGTGTAGTAAACTTAAATGAGAATGGCGAAATTATCGAATTGGTAGAAAAACCAAAAGAATTCGTTTCGGATTTAGCGGTTATCGGAATTTACTATTTCAAAGATATTGCCGTGTTGAAAAACGAATTACAATCGGTTTTAGATAACAATATTATCCATGGTGGCGAATACCAAATTAACGATGGTATTAAGCAAATGATGGCAAAAGGCATGAAATTTGTACCAGGTCAAGTAGACGAGTGGATGGATTGCGGAAATAAAAATGTAACCGTAGAAACGAACACAAGAATGTTGGGCTTTTTACATAACGATAGGGAAAATTTAGTTTCGGCTGATGTGAAATTAGAAAATGCAACGATTATTCCTCCTTGTTCTATTGCGGAAGATGTAATTTTAATTAATGCTACGGTTGGACCAAATGTTTCATTAGGAAAAGGATGTCACGTAGTTGATTCAACAATAAAAAATAGTTTGATTCAAACACACGCTCATATCAAAAATGCGAATTTAGATAACGCTATGATAGGAAACCATGTGAATTTTGATGGCAATTTTACAAGTATTAGTATCGGAGATTATTCGGTTTTAGAATAGATGATAAAGAAAAAACACATAGCTTTATTTACATTCCTGCTTTTCAGTTTTGGAAATCACTTGTTCGCACAAGAAAATCCCGATGCGATTGCATTGGTGGATGACCAATTGGAAAATAATTTTTACGAAGCCATGAAACAACGCGGCATCGAAAATTACGATAAAGCGATTGTGGCGATTCAAAAATGTATCGAAAAAGAACCTGCAAATGCGGCTTTTCAATATGAATTGGGTAAAAATTATTTGAGCCTGAAAAATTATGTCGATGCGGAAAAAGCTTTCAAAAAAGCAGTGGAGTTAGACAATAAACAACGTTGGTATTGGAACGGATTATACGACGTGTATTATCAAACGAAAGATTATCAAAAATCAATTCCGATTGTTGAGAAATTAATTGAGTTTGATGGTAATATGAGAGAAGATTTGGTTTCGCTTTACATGAATACAAATCAACACGCGAAAGCCTTGGAATTGTTGAAAGACATGGAATCAAAATCCAAGTTGACCAGCACCATGGAATTCTATAAATTGAAGATTCAAGAATCAAACGCTTATTCAAAACCACAAAAAGAACAGTTAGAAGAAGCGATTAAAAAGAATCCAAAAGTAGAACAAAATTATATCGATTTGATTGTTTTGTATTCAAGTTTCAATCAAGAAGACAAAGCCTTTGAAGTCGCAAAACAATTGGAAAAAGAAATCCCAAATTCCGATTGGGCTCACGTGAGTTTGGTGAAGTTTCATTTGAATAATAACGATGGAGAAAACGCTTCAAAATCCATGTTCAAAGTTTTGGATAATAATCGAATGGATTTAAAAATCAAACATCGTGTTTTTAATGAGTTTTTAATTTTTGCCGTTAAAAATCCTACTTATTTAAAAGATATCGATAAGGCGATTCCGTATTTTAACGATGATAAAGAAATCAATGTAGCCAAAGAAGTAGCAAAATTTTTCTGGAAAAAGAATGATTTAGAAAATGCGACGAAATATTTTGAGAAAGGAATCAAAAAGAATTCGGATGATGTTGAGGCGATGGGATTTTATTTAGAAGTAGTAATTCAGAAGCAAGATTTTCAGTTGGTAACTAAGAAAGCTGAAGAGTATTTAGAATCTTTTCCCACACAATCTGATTTTTATTTTTATGCAGGTTTAGCATACAATCAACTCAAAGAATATAAGAAAGCAAAAACCATTTTAGAAAGTGGCTTGGATTTTGTGTTAGAGAACCAACCATTAGAGCTAAATTTTTATAAACAGTTAATCATCAGTTGCGAAAATTTGAATGACAAGGTTAAAAAAGAAGTGTATACCAACAAATTAAAGCAATTACAAAAGTAAATGAAATCAATACTATCAGCCTTTTTGATCGTTTTTTTAATCGGATGTAAATCAAAGCAAGCGGTTGCTACAGCAGCTGCAAACGATAATACAGAGGTAACTAAAGTTATCAATGGTCATTATCAAAATACGCATGATTTTAAAACTTTGAATATAAGAACCAACGCTAAATATGAGGATGAAAAGCAGTCACATTCTATGAATGCAGATATTCGCATTAAAAAAGACGAAATCATTTGGATTAATATAAAGTTCTTAGGAATTCCTATGGCTAAGGCCTTGATTACTCCTTCTAAAGTGAGCTATTATGAAAAAATAAATAACACCTATTTTGAAGGCGATTTCAGTATGTTAAGCAATTGGTTAGGAACCGATTTAAACTTTAATAAAGTTCAGAATTTATTTCTTGGAAAAGCAATAGACGATTTAACAAAAGATAGATGGATTTCTGAAGTGGTGGAAAAAATGTTCAAATTGTCGTTGCCTACAAAAGATGATATTTCTAAAGAATTTTATTTTGAAGGAGCAAATTATCTAATAAAAAAAGAAATAATCACTCAAGCGAGTAAAAACCGAAATCTAGAAATTCGTTATCCATCTTATAAAGAAGAGCAAGGAATGTTTTTACCAAATGAAATTAAAATAAAAGCAGAACAAAAAGATAAAATAACTATTGATATTGAATTTAAGAACACAACATTTAATGAAAATTTGAGTTATCCATATTCAATTCCAAGGGGTTATACCGCAATTGAAATCAATTAATTTTTTATTCACGTAAAAAAACTACCTTTGTAAAAATCTATCTTGCATGAATCAATTTCTTAAAATCGTATTTTTCTTTTTCATTACTAGCCTATGTTTTGCTCAACCTTCAGAACAGCAGAAATTAGAAGAGCGTAAAGCACAAATTTTGAAAGAAATTTCAGAAAATAAATCACGCTTAGAAGCTGAAAAAAAGAAAGAAAAATCGGTTTTAACACAAATTAATCAGCAAAAGCAGTTAATTCAACTAAGACAAAAACTTTTAAATACAACTGCAAAACAAACTCGTATTTTAAGTGATGAAATCTATTTAATTCAGTTAGAAATGAATAAGTTAAATAGAGAATTGAAAGTCTTAAAAGAAGACTACGAAAAAATGATTGTAAAATCATATAAGAGTAGAAATGAGCAAAGTAGAATTATGTTTATCCTTTCCGCTGAAAATTTTCTTCAAGCATACAAACGTATTCAGTACATGAAACAATATGCAGGATTTAGAAAAATGCAAGGGGAAGAAATTAAAGAAAAACAAAGCAAATTAACACAAGCAGAAAAGCGTTTGTCTGAAAGTAAAAAGGAAAAAGAAGTGGTTTTAGTACAAACCGAAAAAGAAAAACAAGAATTAGAGAAAGAAAAACAAGAACAAGAACGGTTAGTAAAACTAATTCAAAAAGATAAGAAAAAATTAGCTGCTGAAATTGATAAAAAACAAAAAGAAGCAAAAGATATTGATAGAAAAATAAAGCAAATTATTGCTGCAGAAATCGCTGCTGCTAATAAAAGAAATGCTGAAAAATCAGGAACGACTGCTCCTAAAACAGGAACGACTGCAGCATCTAAATTTGTTTTAACTGCGGAAGGAAAAATAGAGTCTAATAATTTTAAAGCAAATAAAGGCAAACTTCCGTGGCCAGTTGAAAAAGGATTTATTTCACTACCCCACGGCGATCAACCTCACCCAGTGCATAAAAATTTAACGATTCACAATAGTGGTGTTGAAATTTCAACAGAACCTGGATCTTCTGCAAGAGCTGTTTTTGCTGGCGAAGTTCTACAAGTACAAGTTATTTCAGCTAATAACAAAGCGGTTTATATAAAACACGGAGATTTTATTACCGTTTATTTAAATTTATCTTCAGTAAGTGTTTCAAAAGGACAAAAAGTAAATATTAAACAAAATATAGGAAAAATTCATACTGATTCTTCAGGAAAGGCAGTAATTAAATTCTTGGTGTTACAAAATACCACCACATTAAATCCTGAAGCTTGGTTAAATTAAAAAAAATGAGGTCATTTAGACCTCATTTTTTTTGAATCCAAATTTTGTACTTTTACATTATAATACGAACAAATGAATTTAGCCAACATAAAAATTCTTCATATCGATAGCAATCATCCATTACTTTGGGAACAATTAGAACAGGCTGGTTTTCAAAACGAAGCTGATTTTACGTCTTCCAAACAAGAAATAGAAGCTAAAATTGAAAACTACCACGGAATTGTCATTAGAAGTCGTTTTAAAATTGACAAGACCTTTTTAGATAAAGCTACAAATTTACAATTCATTGCCCGAGTTGGAGCTGGTTTAGAAAGTATCAATTGTGATTACGCTATTGCGAAAGGAATACATTTAATTGCTGCTCCAGAAGGAAATGCCAATGCCGTTGGCGAACACGCTATCGGAATGATATTGTCGCTTTTTAACAACTTGAACAAAGCCAATAACGAAGTAAAATCAGGTCAGTGGAAACGAGAAGCCAATCGTGGACATGAATTAGAAGGCAAAACGGTCGGAATCATTGGATATGGCAACATGGGAAAATCATTCGCCAAGAAACTCCGAGGATTTGATGTCACCGTTTTGTGTTATGATATTTTACCCAATAAAGGAGATGCCAATGCCACTCAAGTTTCACTAGAAGAACTTCAAGAAAGAGCCGATGTTTTAAGTTTGCACACACCTTGGACACCCGAAACCGATAAAATGATAAATGCTGATTTTATTAATCAATTTAAAAAACCTTTTTGGTTCATTAATACAGCAAGAGGGAATTCGGTTGTAACGGCTGATTTGGTTGAAGGGTTGAAATCAGGAAAAATTTTAGGTGCTGGTTTAGATGTTTTGGAATATGAAAAACTATCTTTCGAAACCTTATTTGAAGGTGAAAAACCAGCCGCTTTTGAATATTTATTGCATGCAGAAAATGTCTTGCTAACACCTCATATTGCAGGATGGACCTTTGAAAGTCATCAAAAGTTAGCTCAGACTATTGTGAATAAGATAAAAATGTTGTTTTAATATGATTGTAACTTTTTAACAAGTGTTCGACTAATAAAGAAAATATTTTTATATTAGCATTTTACGGCGCATCCGAAAAGCCTTATGAGTAGGAGACAACTAAAACAAACAATTTTACAATGGAAGCACAAAAAGTAGACATGTTCATGATGACAAACGCGAAATTTTTTGAAGGTCATCAATTAAATGCAATCAGAGAACGTTTATTACACATGGACGATGATAAATGGCCTATGGTACAAACTCTTCAATTTAAAGACCCAACAACTTCTTTATTAATTTCAATTTTTGCTGGGGCTTACGGAATTGACCGTTTCTACATCGGAGATACAGGAATGGGAGTTGGTAAACTTCTTACTTGTGGTGGTTTAGGAGTTTGGGCTATCGTAGATTGGTTCTTAATCCAAGGTGCTACCAAAGAGAAAAACATGGAATTATTCAACAGAACTTTTATGTTCTAATAATGTATAAAAACAAGCTATACCTTTTTATTTTATTTGCTTGTTTTATAGGGTATGGTTGGTTGCTTTTTTCGTTACAACACGAACACGAAATTCAAAGTCAAGAATTTACTGTTTGTTTGTTTAAAAAAGTAACCACCGTTCCTTGTCCATCTTGTGGAACAACGCGTTCTGTAATGCAACTTTCGCATGGAAATTTTCTTTCCGCAATTTTCATTAATCCTTTTGGTATAATTGTTGGACTAATTATGATTATAGCTCCCGTTTGGATTAGCTATGACTTTATTCAGAAAAAGGAAACATTTTACACCGCTTATTCAAAAATTGAAACGATTCTCAGGAAACGAAAAGTCGCTATAGTATTTTTCGTTCTGGTAATTGCTAATTGGATTTGGAACATTAAAAAAAATCTATGATTACAACAGCAAAATTTAATTATCAACCTCACGATTCAGAACTAGAACGTGCATCGAATAGTTATTTGATGTCATTAGTAGCGGTAATTGGAGGTTTGCCATTGCCTATTTTAAACCTAATGGCAAGTGTGTTTTTTTATTTAGGGAATCGAAAAAGTACAGCATTTGTAAAATGGCATTGTACACAAGCTTTGGTTTCTCAATTGGGATTGTTTTTCTTTAACAGCGCCGGTTTTTGGTGGACGGTTTCTATTTTGTTTTATGATGAAACGGCAACGAATTATTACTTTGCCTACATCATTACCCTTGTGGTTTTTAACTTAATTGAGTTTTTCTCTACGTTAATTATTGCAACAAAAGTAAGAAAAGGGCAACACACCGAATTTTTCTTTTTTGGAGATGTTACAAATTTAATTTGCAGAACAAATGAAAGTATTAAGTAAAGGATTAATTGTAGTAGCACTATTTTTTGGTGTTTGGATGTTGTTATCGCAAATAGATTTTGTGAAACATTTTAAAGTAAAAGAAGCCAAAACAGGAACTGAAAAAAGTCTTGGAGATGTTATTTGGAACGAAATTGAAAATACCGAAGCCATCATTCTTGATGATTCGATTGTAACAACTTTAGATTCTTTGTTATTACCAATTTGCAAAGAAAACGGTATTGAAAGAGATAGTTTAAAAGTACACATTATTGACAAAGACGAAGTAAACGCTTTTGCAATGCCCGATAATCATTTGGTTGTGTATACAGGATTAATCAAAGAATGTAAAAACGAGCAAGCTTTATTAGGAGTTTTAGGTCACGAAATTGCACACATTGAAGGCAATCACGTAATGAAAAAGTTGTCGAAAGAAATTGGTCTATCGGTTTTATTATCGATTACAACGGGTTCAAATGGTGCGGTTTTAAGTGAAATTCTAAAAACACTTTCCTCATCAGCTTACGATAGAAGTTTAGAAACCGAAGCCGACATGCAAAGTGTAAAATATTTGCTAAACGCGAATATCGACCCAAGACCATTTGCTGATTTTCTTTATGAATTATCTTTAGAAAATGAGTTGCACAAATACACGTATTGGGTTTCCACACATCCTGAATCAGAAGCGAGAGCTAAAACCATTTTGAATTATTTAAAAGGGAAGAAGATAGAATCAAAACCTATTTTAACTAAAGAAGCTTGGGACGAGTTTAAAGAAAAGGTTGAGGATATTGAATAAGTTTTAATTCGAAAATTCAAATTATAAAATAGAAAAAGGCTAATCAATTCGATTAGCCTTTTTCTTTTCTTTCCAATTCCGCTTGAAATTCTTCCATAACGGGTTTCACGGTGCTTTCGGGTAAATCGGCAATTTTAATGTACATTAAGCCGTCAACCGAGTTGTTAAACAATGGATCCACATTAAAAGCTACCACTCTTGCGTTTTGTTTGATGTATTTTTTAATTAAAACTGGTAAACGTAAATTTCCAGGTTCTACTTCATCAATTATTTTATCAAACTTATTCAAATCGGCTTCTGTTTCGTTGAATACGAAATCTTTGTCGGCGTCTTTCAGTTTTACTTTGTATTCTTTCTTTGGATGAACGTATTGCGCAATATACGGATCGTAATAATGCGATTTCATAAATTCAATCATTAACGATTTTGAAAAATCAGAAAATTGATTGCTAATACTTACACCACCAATCAAATATTTATGTTCAGGATAATGTAAAGTCGTATGGACAATTCCTTTCCATAACAAGAACAACGGCATTGGTTTTTGTTGGTATTCTTTAATAATAAACGCTCTACCCATTTCGATAGATTTACTCATCATATCATACAATTCCGGTTCAAAACGGAACAATTCATGTAAATAGAAACCATCAATCCCGTGTTGTGAATATATATGTGCACCCAATCCCATACGATAAGCTCCAGCAATGCATTGTGCCTCATCATCCCATAAAAACATGTGGTGGTAATATTTATCGTAATCGTCAAGGTCTAATGATTCGTTTGTTCCTTCACCAACTTCTCTAAAGGTAATTTCACGCAAACGACCAATTTCATGCAAGATATTCGGAATTTTATCAGCCGTTACGAAGTAAACTTCATAATTTTTACTTTGCAACAAACGATAATCACCCTTTTTCAAACAAGTCATTTCTTCTAAAATCTGGTCTTGATTGGCTGGTTTGGCAATTTGTTTAGGCGGTTTTGGAATTGTTAATTTAGGTAAATTAATTTTACTTTCATCTTCAAACGCATTCGAAAGCATATAAGTTTTCTTGCGTAAGAAATCACCATACGCTTCAATATCTTGATATTCGTTTTGTTCAGTAACCGAAATAGGTTTCCCAATACGAACTTTAATTACCCTATCTTTTTGAGTTAATAATTCGCTTGGTAATTTTGCAGTTCTAAGCGTATCATCAATCTTAGATAGGAAGTAAAATAACTTACTATTTTTAGCATGAAAATAAATCGGAACCACTGGAACTTGGGCTTTTCGAATTACTTTGATTGCTCCTTCTTCCCATGGTTTGTCAACAACTAACTTTCCATCTTTATAAGTAGAAACTTCTCCCGCAGGAAACATCCCTAATGGTTTACCATCGCTTAAATGACGTAATGTTTCTTTAATTCCAACTACACTAGATTTAGCATCTTTATGATTTTCAAACGGATTTACCGGCATAATATACGGCTTCATCGGTTCGATTCGGTGCAGTAAAAAGTTAGCGATAATTTTGAAATTAGGTTCTCTTTCAAGCATTAATTTCAATAGTAAAATACCATCAATTCCACCAAGAGGATGATTGGAAATGGTAATATAAGCACCATCTTTTGGTAAACGTTTTAAATCTTCTTCTGGGATTTCAAACTTGATTTGAAATTCATCTAAAATAGCATTTAAGAATTCCAATTCGCTCAAATGTTTGTTTCTATCATAAATTTTGTTCAAGGTAGAAATCTTGAGCACTTTCATGAGCAACCAGCCCGTGAAAGTCCCGAAAACCCCATATTTATCAGCATTTATTGCTTTTGCAACTTCTTTAGCAGTAACTAAACCCATTCAGTATTGTTTTTTGAGCAAGAAACAAAGATAAGAATTTTGAGGAATTTTGAGCACTTTTCATTGGCTAATAAAAAAACCTATTTCGTTATATTTTTTTAGCAAGCTGATAGTTAGTGAATTATAAAATCAATAAAATCAAACTTTTATTTTTACAAACCTTTTTAGTACATTTGGTAAAAGCTATTAAAGTAAATGAAAATTATATCTTACAATGTAAACGGTATTCGTGCAGCCATTACCAAAGGATTCTTAGAATGGTTGCAACAAGCGAATCCTGATGTTATTTGTCTTCAAGAAATTAAAGCAACTGAAGACCAAATCCCAAAAATTGAAATTGAAGCAGCGGGATATCCGTACCAATATTATTTTCCAGCTGAAAAAAAAGGATATAGTGGTGTAGCAGTTTTGTCTAAAATTGAACCCAAAAATGTGGTTTTCGGAACAGGAATTCAACACATGGATTTTGAAGGGCGAAATTTACGGGTAGATTTTGATGGTTTATCAGTAATGAGTTTGTACCTTCCATCTGGCACAAATATTGATAGATTAGAACATAAATTTATGTACATGGACGACTTTCAAAACTATATAAATGAGTTGAAAAAAGAAGTGCCAAACTTAGTTATTTGTGGTGATTATAATATTTGTCATGAAGCTATAGATATTCATGACCCAATTAGAAATGCAAAAATTTCAGGTTTTTTACCAGAAGAACGTGCTTGGCTTGATGGTTTCATGAAAAGTGGTTTTATCGATACTTTTCGCCATTTAAATAAAGAACCACACAATTACAGTTGGTGGAGTTACAGAGCCAATGCTCGTAATAATAATAAAGGTTGGAGAATCGATTATTGTTTGGCAGCCGAACCTTTGAAAGATAAAATTCAAAGAGCCTTAATTTTGCCAGAAGCCAAACATTCCGACCACTGCCCAGTTTTAGTAGAAATTAAATAAGAATCAATTAATCAAAAATAGAAAATAATGATTAGAAAAATTGCCCTTGCTTGTGTAGTTTTAAGTTTAACTACTTCATGCGTTTCTAAAAAAATCTACCAAGATTTAGAAAACAAATATGCCGATTTAAAGAAAGAACACAACGCTTTATCGGATGAAAATACCACTTTAAAAACCGATAAAAATCAGTTAGAAGCGGATAAAAATAAACTGCAAACTGAATTTGATAAGACTAAGGCAGAGCGCGATAAATTAGCAGCAGATTATGCAGCAACCAAAAAGAGTTTAGACAATCTAAAAGCTTCATACGCTGCACTAGAAAAAGACAGCAATGATGCTTTAGAGGCTAACATTAATAAAAACAGACAATTGTTAGCGGAGTTAGAAGCGAAACAAAAAGCTTTAGTTGCCGAACAAGATCGTTTAAACAAATTGAAAAAAGATTTAGAAGCTTCTTCAACACGTTTAGCCGAATTAGAAAAAATGATGGCAGATAAAGATGCGGCTATGAAAAAGCTAAAAGAAACGTTATCTAAATCTTTAAAAGCATTTGAAGGTAAAGGCTTAACAGTTACAGAAAGAGATGGAAAAGTATACGTTTCTATGGAAAATAAATTACTTTTCGAATCAGGAAGTTGGACAGTAGGTGCTGAAGGTAAAAAAGCGGTGGATTTAGTTGGTAAAGTTTTAGGAGATAATCCAGATATTTCGGTGTTAATCGAAGGTCATACTGATAATGATAAAATCACTGGTTCAATAGGTGGTGGAGTTGAAAACAACTGGGATTTATCTACAAAGCGTGCAACTGCTATCGTAAATATTTTATCGGCTAATGCAAAAGTGAAAAAAGAAAACTTAACAGCAGCGGGTCGTGGTGAATATGCGCCTTTAATGAGTAATGAAACGGCAGAAGGAAAAGCAAAAAACAGAAGAATTGAAATCATCTTAACTCCAAAGTTAGATGAGATTTCTAAAATGTTGAATGAACTGTAACATTTCATAAAAGATTGATAAAAAAGGCTTGAGTTCTAAATTCAAGCCTTTTTCTTTGGTGTAAACTTTGTAACTTTGAACTTTAAATTTTCAAATTCTGAAATGAACTATACAACACTACCTAATACCGAACTAAAAGTCAGCAAAATTTGTCTAGGGACGATGACTTTTGGAAATCAAAATACTGAAATTGAAGCGCATTCTCAATTGGATTATGCGATTGAAAAAGGAATTAATTTTATCGATACGGCTGAAATGTATCCAATTGGTGGCAACGCTCAAATCTTTGGAAGCACCGAGCGTTACATCGGAACTTGGATTAAGAAAATTGGAGCTTCGGAGCGTGAGAAATTGGTTTTAGCTACCAAAATTGCTGGACCAAATCGCGGGATGGAATACATTCGTCAGCCATTAGATTTTTCGAAGAAAAGCATTCACGAAGCGGTAGAATTGAGTCTAAAAAATCTTCAAACCGATTATATTGATTTATATCAAATGCATTGGCCTGAACGTGTTATGAATATGTTTCAGAAACGTGGCGTTCAAGAATTGGATACCAAATGGCAAGACAATATTTTTGATGTGCTAACAGTATATGAAGGATTAATTAAAGAAGGAAAAATCAAACATATTGGACTTTCAAATGAAAATCCGTGGGGTGTAATGCGTTTTTTAATGGAAAGCGAAAAACACGGTTTGCCAAGAATTGCCACGATACAAAATCCATTTTCTTTATTAAATCGCTTGTACGAAGTAGGTTTGTCAGAAATTGGAATGCGTGAAAATGTGGGGTTATTAGCGTATTCACCTTTAGGTTTTGGATTTTTGACAGGCAAGCATTTGAATGGAATTCAAAAAAATTCGAGATTGGATTTGTTTAGAAATTTCGTTCGTTATACCAATGAAAATTGTTTTAAAGCAACCAAATTATACAAAGAACTAGCAGAAGCCAACGGATTAACGTTAACGCAGATGGCGATTGCATTTGTACATCGTCAAAAGTTTGTGACTTCAACGATAATTGGTGCTACAACTATGAAGCAATTACAAGAAAATATTGCTGCTTTCGATACCATTTTATCTGATGAAATTGTAGCTGAAATCGAGAAAATTCAGGAATTAATTCCGAATCCAGCGCCTTAATAGTGTACAGTTTTCAGTCTCAGTTAGCAGCATATTACTGAAAACTGAGACTGTCAACTGAGACTATTTTACAAGTTATCTATAAACTTATCCTTCGGATATTTGATTTTATAGCTAATTCTGAATTTTTTGGTTTCTCCAGCTCCAAGTTTTACATCCCAAGTTAAAATTCCGGTTTCTGCGTTTACTTTGGCTTTTCCGTTGTCTAATAATTCGATGGTAATTTCTTTATCAGTGCTAATTGGATATTGATCTTTTAACAACATTTCAATCGCTTCTTTTTTATTGTTTTTTACGGTGATATCATACGTAAACGTTTGTTCTTTGTAACCAGACAAGAATTTAGTTCCCGATTTATCTGCGATTTTTTCACGTTTAATGGCAATTTTCTTGTCTCTTCCCATACTCAAATTCAACGTGTCTGAAGTTTGATTTGGGTTAATCATTGTTTTGCCTACATACATTCCTTCGAAGATTATATTTGCTTCACCAGGTAATAAATTAAATTTAGAATACTCGCTAATTTCAGCTAACAAGAAAGCTTCTTTTTCTACTTTTGGAACAGCGTAATATTTGTAAGTTGCTGGTAATTTTAAATCTTTTAAGGCTACACTATGCGCTTTTCCATTCGATAAAATGTCATATGGAATATCAATATCAAAAGAAACATTTAATTGGTTCTCGTTTATTGTAGTGTAGTTGGAGATTGAAGATTCGTCATCCATTTCCTTTTTTTTGTCATAAGCTACGCCTGAAACTTGACCTTGAAGTGAATTATAAATGACATTACTATTATTGTAAACTCTTGGATATCCAAAACGTAAAAACCAAGCTTGTAAAATAGGAGCTGTGTTATTTTGATTTGGATTACCACTAGACAAGGTTAGTTTTACATTTTTCCAATCAATGCCAGTGTTTTGGCTTACTTTTGCTTTATACATTAAATTGATTGGCGAGTTGATGTTGTCGGCTCTCATATCATAAAACGGAATCCAATTTGCTCCATTGGTAATGTAGTTTATATCGAAATTAATGCTTGAAGCTTGTGAACTCATTACTTGAAGCACAAGGCTATAAACCGGTTTTGTGTTTTGAATTGTTTTTTTTGATGCTATTTTTTCTCGAAGTATTTCTATTTTTTCTTGAAATTTTTCTTCTTTAACATTTAATACGTGAATTGATTGACCAATTTCATTTCGTTTTATTCTATAATAATCTACTAGTTTTGTGAATTCTGAGATAGTAATTTCGGGTTTTGTTGTTCCAGCTAGTTCTTTTTTATCCAATAACTCTATGGTTTTTGTAAGAGCATTTTTTTCTATGTTTATTTTACTAATTTCGTTTTCAATGAATCGAATACTGTCTTGAAATTTTTGTTCTAAAAGCGAAAGTTTAATAACATCATTTGAATTAGATGTTTCTTTATAATCCCTAACAAGCTGAACTGATAGAACCGTAACATTAGCTGGAGCACCAATTTGAATGGTGTTTTCATTTACATAATCCGCTACGTTTTTTATCACAATTTCGCTGGTTCCTAAAGGGAGTGTAACAGCAGCCGATTGTAATAATTCAGCCGAATTGCTATAAACAGTTGCGCTTTTAATTTTAGCGGTTGTAAAAATTGGTTTTTGAGCAAATGTGATTGTCGAAAAACATAATAATGTAATCAGAAGTATTTTTTTCATCTCTATAAACTTTAGTGTTTCTAGTATAGAGTGAAATAAAAGTAAAAAGGTTGGAAAGTGAGTGAAATTAAATTCCTAAAATAATTTTAGCAATCGTAAAATAGGTTAAAATTCCTAAGATATCGTTACTTGTAGTGATGAATGGACCTGTTGCTAACGCGGGGTCAACTCCATATTTGTTTAAGATAATTGGGATAAAAGTCCCAATTAAAGACGCCATAATAATTACCGAAAGTAAAGCAATTGAAACGGTATAACCCACATGAATTTCGTAGCCCAATAAGAAATAGCTACCTACTAATAAAATTACAGAAAGGATAATTCCGTTTAATAAACTCAAAGAAAGTTCTTTTAATAATCGTTCCACAATCGGACCAATAATAGTATTGTTAGCCAAACCTTGTACAATAATCGCAGAAGATTGAACGCCCACATTTCCTGCCATTGCGGCAATTAGTGGCGTAAAGAAAAATAATTCGCGATGTAAGTCCATTACCGGTTCGAAAATCCCTAAAACATGTACTGAAATGAATCCACCAAATAAAGCTAAAACCAACCAAGGTAATCGCGCTTTTGTAAGTTCCAAAACGCTATCGTCGGCTTCAACGTCTTGCGAGATACCCGCTGCTAACTGGTAATCTTTGTCGGCTTCTTCTTTGATGACATCGATAATATCGTCAATGGTAATGCGACCAACTAAACGACCTAATTCATCTACAACTGGAATGGCTTCCAAGTCGTATTTTTGCATAATTCGGGCAACTTCAACATCTTTTGTGTCTACTTTTACGTAATCTACTTTTTTGATGTAAACATCACTAATAGGCGTTTTTGTTGAGGTTGTCAATAAATCTTTTAATGATAAACGGCCTTTTAATCGTTCTTCGTCATCAACCACATAAATGGAATGCACTCTTGAAACGTTTTCGGCTTGTGCGCGCATTTCTTTTACGCAAGTTAAAACATTCCAGTTTTCGTTGACTTTCACTAACTCTTTTCCCATTAAACCACCGGCAGAGTCTTCATCGTAGCGTAATAAATCTACAATGTCTTTGGCGTGTTCAACGTCTTCTAATTCCGAAATTACTTGCTCTTTTTTATGTTGCGGTAACTCGGCAATAATGTCGGCTGCGTCATCTGTGCTTAATTCGTCAAGCTCTTCAGCAATTTCTTTTGGAGATAAACCGCGCAAGATTTTTTCACGAACTTCTTCATCTAATTCTAGAAGAATTTCAGCTGTTTTTTCAGAATCTAAGGTGTTGAAAATATAAGAAGCGCCGTAATCATCGAGTTCTTCCATGATTTCGGCAATATCAGCAAAGTGAATATCTTCAAGAAGCAAAAGTAATTCTTGCGACTTGTTTTCACTTATAAGTTGTTCTATTTCAGTTAGAAACTCTCTGCTGATTTTAAACTCCATCGGCTGCTATTTTTTGGGTAATATCTATAAATTCTTCTACCGAAAGTTGCTCCGGACGCAGGTCAAAGATACTATCTTCTTTTAAATTATCAGAAAAATTGAATGTTTTTAAGCTATTTCGCAATGTTTTTCTTCTTTGTTGAAAAGCAGTTTTTACTACTCGGAAGAATAATTTTTCATCACATGGCAAAGAATAATCCGCTTTTCTTCTTAATCGCATTACACCAGAATCAACTTTTGGTGGAGGATTAAAAACACTTGGCGGAACAGTAAATAAATACTCTGCTTCATAAAAAGCTTGTGCTAAAACGGATAAGATTCCGTAAGTTTTACTTCCTTTTTTCTCGCAAATTCTTTCGGCTACTTCTTTTTGAAACATCCCAGCAAATTCCGGAATTTGATCGCGCATTTCTAAGGTTTTGAATACAATTTGTGTTGAAATATTATAAGGAAAATTTCCAATAATAGCAAATGGTTCTCCATTGAAAACTTCGTTTAAATTGTATTTTAAAAAGTCTTTCGAAATGATATGATTTTCCAATTTTGGATAATGTACGCCCAAATATTCTACCGATTCTTTATCGATTTCAATTACGAAGGTTTCGGTTGGTTTGTCCAATAAATATTTGGTTAAAACACCCATTCCTGGACCAATTTCCAAAATTTTAGAATAGCCTTCTAACGAAAGTGTATCGGCAATATCCTTTGCGATGCTTTCGTCTTTTAGGAAATGTTGTCCTAAGTGTTTTTTTGCGGTTACTTTTTCCATTTTAGTTTGTTTCTCCGTAAAATTCTTCCATCACCTCTAATTCCGTTCTAAAAGCTAACATTTTATCCGCAAAAAGTTGTAAGCCTTCTTGGCGTAATCTTGGTGCGTGATTTTTATAATAATCTTCTAATTTGGCTCTAGAATCGGTAAAATATTGAACGGCATAGGTTACGCCACCCATTTCTTCTTCCACTAAAACTTTAACCATTTTAGCATTGGTAAATAAACCAGTTGATAAAACATCGTTAATATGTTTGTTCTGCATCCACTTTAACCAAGCGGAATGAATGCTTTCGTCTACGTTTATGGTTACGTTGTATATAATCATTATTCTCGTTTAATCGTTTAACTAATTCTTTTCTCTTGTTTTTTCTTCTTTTCTCTAAATCGTCGAATCACCTCTTAGCATTCTATATTGTTTTCTACTTTCAGTATAATACAAACTATCTGGATGTTCTAATACTACTTTTTCGTATAATACTTTTGCTTTTTCGTTGTCTAAAAGATGTTTTCTATAAATCTCCGCCGAAAAGAATAAGGCTTCATCTTTATAAATTCCGTCTTTGTGATTGTCCAATATGTTCTGATAATATGTCAAAGCTGTATTGAAATCTCCTTTTTCTTCGTAAATTTTACCGACCTTGAATAAGGTTCCTTCTTCGATGCTTTCGCCTTTGTGTTTTTGTAAAATGGCTAAAAAGAGTTGAAGCGCTTCTTCTTTTTTATTCTGATACAATTTTAAATTGGCTGTTGAATAGGCTTGAAGTGCAACTCGTAAACTGTCTTCGGCAGAATTATCTTGAATCAGCAAAAACATTTCAATCGCATCATTTGCAATTAACAAACTCGGCGATTGTTTTAAAACTTTTACTTGTTGCAATGTCCAATCGAAATCTTTTTTATAGAAGTTGGCTTTTGCTAATTTCAGACTGGCTTCATGTGCTAAAACATCGTTTTTCAAATTATCTTCTACTTGTGCATAATACAAGATGGCTTGATTGAATTTTTCATCATACACCATAATATCCGCCAATTCCATTTTTACTTTTGCTTGTTCTCTGATGTTTAAAGTATTGTTTAAATAATCATTAAGCCTTTTTTTTGCAGCCTCCGAATTATTTAAATAAAATGCTTCAAATCTTGCAGTTAGTAAAACAATTTTTGTTAGATAAGGATTTTGATGATACTTTCCTAAAACGTTATTCAAACTACTATATATATCTTGATATTCATTAGGAAGAGCATTTTCTATTCGAGATGATAAAAGAAAATCATAAGCTTCAAGATGAAGTTGCGGATCTGTTGAATTATCTATGATAAATTGAAAAATAATTTTAGCATCTTCGTGCTGATTTTCTTCGACAGCTAATTTTCCTAGAATTATTATATTATAAATGGTTTCAGGATTTCTCTTATAAACTGCTTTTTCTTGAATAAAGGCTTTTCCGTATTCTTTTTGTTGCACAAAAAACCAACTCAAGAATTGGTTCCAATATACATCTTGCGATTTTTGTGTTTTAAGTAATAAGTTTTTTCGAATAGTAGCCGCAAAAGAACCATCAGAATCGTCCATTAAAAAACGGGTCAGTTGGTTTTGAACCATTGAAGTTCCGTCAGGAGTGTTGAAACCATAATCTAATAGCTTGTTCAGCATAACTTCCAAATTGCCTAATTGCCCTTGAATCATGGCGGTTTGGTAATCAAAATTTAGATTTGGGTTTTTCTTTTGCGCGGTTTCATACGCTTTTAATGCCCAAGTTAACAATACTTTTTTCTCGAATGAATTAGCAATTTGGTAGGCATAATTTGGCTCTTTTTCAATTTCTTGAATGGCTAATTCGTAATTTTTTTCTGCTTTATCCGTATTTTTTTGAAGTTGGTAATTGTAACCAAGTTCAACTAATAGTAATGGTTGGTTGTATTTGTCTTTTCTTTTGGTAATGGCGTTTTCCGCTTTGTCATATTGTTGCAATTGTTGGTAACATTCAATTACTCTTTGGAAGAAGAAATAATTTGAAGGTTGTTTGGTCGAAATTTCCTCAAATAAAGAGAGTGCTTTCTGAAATTCGCCTTTTTCAAAATAGTCCATAGCCAACTGCTCATTCTGTGCCGAAACCCAAAACGAGGACAAAAACAAGATAAAAAAAGCTATTTTTTGCAACATAATTAAAACAAATAATGTACTAAAGTAACACTTTTTAGCGTCAAATTAGTACATTATTTTATAAAGATTAACGTTTAGTTAATGATATCAAATCCAGTATATTTTCTTAAAACTTCAGGAACTACGATGCCTTCTGGTGTTTGGTAGTTCTCTAAAATTCCAGCTAATACTCTTGGTAAGGCTAATGAACTTCCGTTTAACGTGTGTGCCAATTGGTTTTTACCTTCTTTGTCTTTGAAACGTAATTTTAAACGATTTGCTTGGAAAGTTTCAAAATTAGAAACCGAACTAATTTCTAACCAACGCTCTTGTGCTGTTGAATACACTTCAAAATCATACGTTAAAGCAGAAGCAAAACTCATATCACCACCACATAATCTTAGAATTCTATATGGTAATTTTAATTCTTGTAAAATTCCTTTTACATGTTCTACCATGCCATCTAATGCTTCATACGATTTATCAGGGTGTTCAATGCGAACGATTTCTACTTTATCAAATTGGTGTAAACGATTTAGTCCACGAACGTGAGCACCATACGAACCTGCTTCGCGACGGAAACATGGCGTGTATCCTGTGCAAAGAACTGGTAAATCATTTTCGTTTAACAATACATCTCTAAAGATATTCGTTACTGGAACTTCAGCTGTTGGGATTAAATACAAATCGTCAACACCTACATGGTACATTTGACCTTCTTTATCTGGTAATTGACCAGTTCCAAAACCAGAAGCTTCGTTAACCATATGAGGAACTTGGTATTCTAAGTAACCAGCATCGGTATTTTTATCAAGGAAATAAGTGATTAAAGCACGTTGTAATTTAGCACATTTTCCTTTGTAAACTGGGAAACCTGCACCTGTGATTTTTACGCCTAATTCGAAATCAATTAAATCGTATTTTTTTGCTAATTCCCAGTGAGGTAAAGCACCTTCGTGTAATTTAGGAATTTCACCTTCTTGATACACGTTTAAGTTTTCTTCAGGTGTTTTTCCTTCCGGAACGATGTCGGCTGGTAAATTAGGCAATTTGTATAATTCTTCTTGTAATTTAGTGGCATATGTATTCAATACTTCGGTTAATTCTTTGTCTTTTTCACGAAGTTGAACCGATTTTTCTTTTAAGATTTCAGCTTTTGCTTTTTCGCCACTTTTCATTAAATCTCCAATGTCTTTGGATAGCTTATTCGACTCGGATTTAATAGTATCTAATTCCACTTGAGTTGCTCTTCTTTTTTCGTCTAATGCGATAACTTCTTCAATCGCATTTTTAGCATCTAAGTTTTTCTTAGCTAATCGTTTTACTACTTCGTCTTTGTTTTCTCTAATGTACGCTATCTGTAACATAATATATAGGATTTTAAAGATGCAAATTTAAGGAATTGGATTTAGATAATACATAAAAAACAATTTCACTTACCTGTTTTTATGAATTGATGAAATTCTTACAAAAAGCTGTGCCAAAATAAAGATATTGTTGTATATTCGCTTGATTTTTATGTAAATTGATAATTTTAAGCTTAATTCTGTTGGTTTTTAATAAAGTAAAATTACATAAAAGTTACCCCAAAAAATTTATAACCTACAAAAATGAAAAAAATTACTTTAAATTTATTACTCTTATTTGGAGTTATCGGTTTTGCCCAAACGGATAATTCTGAATTTGATAGAATGGTAGAAGCAGAGATGAAGTCTGCTTCAGCAACCATAAATTTTAGAGCCAACCCCAATACCCAAAATTATGACATTAGTTATCATGAGTTGCGATTTAGCGTAGATCCTAACAATACCACCCCATATATTAGTGGAGTAGTTACTACAACTTTTACTGCATTAAGTGATATGAGTGTTGTGACTTTTGATATGGCAACTGCTTTAGTAGTGAGTTCAGTAACAATGAATAGTTCTAACCTTACTTTTAGTCAAAGCAATTACGAGTTAAATATTAATTTACCTGCTACTTTGGCTACAGGTAATTCTGCAACAGTTGTAATTACATATGCAGGTTCTCCGCCTCAAGCAGAAGGAGCATTTACTAGAGGAACTCATAGTGGCACTCCAGTGATTTTTACACTTTCTGAACCTTACGGAGCAAGAGACTGGTGGCCTTGTAAACAAGATTTGAATGATAAAGTAAATACAATAGATGTTTATATTACTGCTCCATCTGCTTATGTTAGTGTTTCTAATGGGATAGAGGTTTCTCAAACCGTATCTGGAGCAAATAAAACGACCCATTTTCATCATAATTATCCAATTCCAGCTTATTTAATTGCTATTGCCATAACAAACTATCAAATTTATAATCAGCAAGGAGGGTTAGGAACAGTTGCAAGTCCTTATTTTCCTATTGTGAATTATTTATATCCTGAAAGTTATGCTTCTGCAACTTCTGCAACTCAATTAGGAACTACTCCAACAATTATAAATTTATATGAATCTTTATTGGAGCCTTATCCATTTAGAAATGAAAAATATGGACATGCTCAATTTGGTTGGGGTGGCGGAATGGAGCATACAACGGTTTCTTTTATGGGTAGTTTCGGAAGAAGTTTAATAGCTCATGAAATGGCACATCAATGGTTTGGTAATAAAATTACATGCGGTTCTTGGAAAGACATTTGGTTGAATGAAGGTCTTACAGAATATATGTCTGGATTAGTAGTTGAAAATTTAGACGGAGCGCCTTTATTTGTGACTTGGAAAACTAATAAAATAAATTCTATTACATCACAAACTGCTGGATATGTATATCTTCAAGATTCTGATTTAACTAATGTAAATAGGATATTTTCGTCTAGATTAACATATGATAAAGGGTCCATGGTAACTCATATGTTGCGTTGGAAATTAGGTGATGCTGCATTTTTTCAAGCGTTAAAAAATTATTTAGCAGATTCTTCACTAGCTTATGGGTATGCGTTGACTGGAGATTTAAAATCACATTTAGAAAATGTATATGGTTCAAGTTTGACAGAGTTTTTTAACGATTGGATTTACATGCAAGGCTATCCTACATATACCATTACGGCTCAGAATTGGGGAGCTGGTCAGGCAAAAATTACAGTAAGTCAAACACAATCGCATGCGTCAGTTTCTTTTTTTGAAATGCCTTTAGAAATTAGACTAACAAGTGCTGGAGGTGCAAATCATGATGTAGTTGTAAACAACACAGTTAATAATCAAGAATTTGTAGTGCCAGTTCCGTTTGTTGTGGCTGGAGTAACATTTGATCCAAACAAGCATATTATTTCTAAAAATAATGTTGCCACTTTGTCAAACGAATCTTTTGATTTAGACCAAACTATTTCAGTTTATCCAAATCCCGCACATGACGAATTAAACATTATGATGCCTACGACTACTCAATTAGAAAAAATAGAAATATATAATACATTGGGTCAATTATTGGCAACACATCAAACAACAGATTTCAGAATTGACAATTTAAGTTCGGGGATACACGTGATGAAAATCACCACTTCAGAAGGTGCAATTCATAAAAATTTTATAAAAAAATAGTTCTAAAATAAAATAATGATGAAAAGTAAGGTGAAAACCTTACTTTTGTCGTATAAATAAATGCATAAAAATGATTCAAGTAGCACAAATATTATTCATATTATCAGTTCTAGTAATTCTCCACGAATTTGGGCATTACATAACGGCTAAAATGTTCAAAGTACGAGTAGAGAAATTTTACTTGTTTATGGATGCTGGTTTTTCTTTAGTAAAAAAGAAAATAGGTGAAACAGAATGGGGAATCGGATGGTTGCCATTAGGAGGTTATGTAAAACTTTCAGGAATGATTGATGAAAGTATGGATACTGAGCAAATGAATGCTCCAGCAGAACCTTGGGAATTCCGTTCAAAGCCAGCTTGGCAACGTTTGATTATTATGTTGGGTGGAATTATCGTGAATGTAATCTTGGCTTGGTTGATTTTTACCATTATGTATGCAACTGTTGGACAGAAATTCATTGCTACTGAAAAAATTCAAGAAAACGGATTAGCATTTGGCGAAGTAGGTCAGAAAGCAGGATTTAGAAATGGTGATAAAATTCTTTCAGTAGATGGAAAACACCAACCAAGTTTTAACCGATTGACATTAGATGTTTTACTTGGTGATAAAGTTGAGGTAGAACGTAATGGTCAAAAAGTAGACGTGATTTTAACCGATGAGATGAAAGGTGAAATCATTAGCAAAGAAGGAAAAGAGTTTGTTGGTCCTCGTTTTTTAGGATCAGTAGTAGATTCTGTAGTTTCAAAATCGCAAGCTGAAATCGCAGGATTAAAAAAAGGAGATAAAATAAAAGCAGTAAACGGAACATTCTTCAATTATCATGATGAATACAAAGAAAATATTTCTAAACATAAAAACGATAGTATTTCCTTATCTATTTTAAGAGGCACTGAAGTATTAACTTTAAAAGCCAAGGTAGATAAAGAAGGGAAATTAGGGTTCTTTAATAAACCCCTAGATAAATCAGATTACGAAGTAAATAATAAAATGTCTTTTGGGCAAGCAGTCCCAGCGGCGGTTAAAGAATCTTGGGCATTATTGGTTTACAACGTAAAACAATTTAAACTAATCTTGCGTCCTAAAACAGAAGCTTACAAACATGTTCAAAGTCCAATTGGAATTGCACGTCGTTTACCAGATACCTGGGATTGGGAATTCATATGGAATTTTACCGCTTTATTCTCAATCGGATTGGCCTTTATGAACTTGTTACCAATACCCGGATTAGATGGAGGACACGCTTTATTTACAATAGTTGAAATGATTACGGGGAAAAAATTATCAGACAAAGCAGCAGGTTATGTTCAAACCGCTGGAATGATTATCTTGTTGACGCTAATGGCTTTAACTTTTGGAAAAGATATATACCAATTAGTGGTAGATAAACTTTTATAATTTTTTCAATAAAATAATTTGCGATAACAAAAAATCAGTTTATATTTGCACTCGCTAAAAAGATAAACACCTTCCTCCTTAGCTCAGTTGGTTAGAGCATCTGACTGTTAATCAGAGGGTCCTTGGTTCGAGCCCAAGAGGGGGAGCAACTTTTTAGCAAAACATAAACCTTTGAGGTGATTCCTCCTTAGCTCAGTTGGTTAGAGCATCTGACTGTTAATCAGAGGGTCCTTGGTTCGAGCCCAAGAGGGGGAGC
>NZ_CALBSN010000190.1 GCF_937967675.1 uncultured Flavobacterium sp.
CTCGCGACAACCAGCTTGGAAGGCTGGAGCTCTACCAACTGAGCTACTTCCGCATAACAAAAGCGTTAACTTTTGTGGGTGCAAATATACTTTAAAAGTTTTGGTAATTGCAAATTTTTTTTGATATTTTTTTCAAAGCTATTGCACTAACTTTACCCTAGAATTAACGCTTTTCTCTAAAAGATTAACTTTTAATGAGTTATATAATTATGAAAATAAAAAAAATCAGTTCGGTTGAAACATATCCTGTGCGACATGAAGTTTTAAGAAAAGGAAAACCAATTAAAACGTGCCAATTTAAAGGCGATGATAATAAAAATACGACTCATTTTGGATTGTTTTTAGAGGATAAACTCGTGGGAATCATCTCTGTTTTCAAAGAAAAAAATAATTTATTCTCAGAAACAAATCAATTTCAAATTAGAGGAATGGCTGTTTTAAAAGTGTTTCAAGGAAAAGGATTTGGAGCCAAATTAGTAAAAGAAGCTGAAAATCATTGCGTTAATTTGAATGCCGATTTAATTTGGTTCAACGCAAGAGAAAATGCAGTTCCGTTTTACGAAAAATTAGACTATGAAATTATTGGCGATTCTTTTCTTATTCCCGATGTTGGCATTCATTTTGCGATGTATAAGAAAATACACTGAGAAGATTTTCAATAATTCTTCTTATATTTATATCACAATTGTTGCGCTCTATGAAAAAAATTACTTTTCTACTTCTTATTCTCTCTGTCATTTCTTGTAAAAAGGAACCGTTGCCTATTGCATTTGACAACAGCATTATTAAAGATACCGTTTTAAATGTAATTATTAGACCTGTCCATCCTGACTTACTTTCGGAAAAATCAGATAGTTTGAAATTGTATTATCAAAAAATGAACTTTCACGAAATTTGGTATTTAGATGAAAACCGAAAGGATTTAATTAAAGAGATTAAGTTTTGCTATCAAGAAGGTTTGAATCCTGAAGATTATGAAATTAATATTATTGAAGATTTAGAAAGCAAAAGAGCGAAATTAAACGATGAAGAGATTGTAAAATATGACATTCTACTTACCGAAACCTTTGAAAAATTAGCCAACCATCTTCACAAAGGAAAATTAAATCCAAAAGAATTATATACCGATTGGGATTTAAAACCAAAAGAAATAGCTCTTTCTCCATTATTAGAAAAAGGGATTAAAGAGAAAATTATCGCTTCAACTTTTAAGGATTTAAAACCAAATCATATTGTTTATCAATTACTTAAAAAGAGCTTAGTTGAAATTGATAAATTTCCAAATGTTACTTTTGAAAAAATAAGCACAAAAAACAAAATTATTATAAACGACACTTTACCTGAAATGGTAAAAATCAAAAAACGTTTAGCCTATTGGAAAGATTACAAAAACAAAGATAGCATCATTACTTGGGCTTACGACACTTTGACTTTTAAAGCAGTAAAACGTTTTCAAGCACGTCATGGATTAGCTCCTGATGGCGTTATCGGAATTGGAACACTAAAAGCTTTAAACACTACAAAAAGTGAACGAATAGAGCAAATTTTCGCGAATTTAGAGCGTTGGCGTTGGTATCCATCTGATTTAGGTGAGAAATATTTGATTGCCAATATTCCAGATTATATGTTGCATTATGTAAAGAATAATGATACGATTGCTTCCCATCGAATTGTGGTGGGAACTCCAAAAAGAAAAACTCCAATTTTGAGTTCCAAGTTGTCCAATTTTGTTTTTAATCCAACTTGGACTATTCCGCCTACTATTATTAAAGAAGATTTAACTCCGGAAGCATCAAAAAACCGAAATTATTTTCCATCAAGAAGACTAACCATATACAACAGTCAAGGAAAAGAAGTTAGTCCGTATGAATGGAATCCAGCTAGAGCCAACAATTATAAATATGTACAAAAACCAGGTTATAATAATTCTCTAGGCTTGGTTAAATTTAATTTTGCCAATCGTCATTCTGTTTATTTACACGATACCAATCATCGCGATTATTTTGTGAAAACGTATCGTTCACTAAGTTCGGGATGTGTACGAGTTGAAAATCCATTGGTTTTAACTAAACAAATATTAACTGAAATCAACCCAGAAAAATGGAGCGGAGGCGAAATTGATTCCATTCTAAAACAAGAAAAAACAAAAACAGTGTCTATTAAAGACACTGTGAATGTATATTTGTTTTATTGGACGAGTTGGATTGAAAATGACAAACTACAATTTAGAGATGACATTTATGAGCTCGACAAAATGTTATTTCAAAAATTAAGAGACTAATTTAGATTTTGCCACGTAAGCTCTTGATGGATGATAAATGAAGATACAAGATTTTCCTTTAATCGTTTCTATTAATTCTTTGTGTATTTCATAAGGAACAGCTGGACAACCTTGACTTCTTCCTAATCTTCCTGTATTTTTAATAAACGATTTGCTTACATAATCAGCTCCGTGAACTACAACTGCTCTATTTCTAGCGTTGTCGTTAATTCCATATTCCATTCCGTCTAAACGTAAAGACAAACCGTGTTTGCCAGTGTAAGTTTCTCCTGTTACATAAAACCCCAAACTACTTTTGAAAGATTCGCTTGCATTAGAAAAATCAGTTGCATATTCAGAACCCGAATTTCTACCGTGAGAAACTAACGATTTTAAAATTACTTTTTGGGTTTTCATATCAACAACCCACATTCTTTCTTGAGATGAGGACAAACTAAAATCAACTATAGTTAAAATTTCATTTTGAATTTTTCCCAATTGCTTTAATTGCTCATATCCTTCAAAAGCAGCAATGAAACTTTCAAAAGAAGGTAAAGAAAAACCATTTCCATCAATCACTGAATAAAATGATTTTGTTTTAGCTTCAAAAGTTGCTTTCGCATTTGCGGCAATTAATTTTGGATCAGTAGATTTAACTTCATTCTTAGTATTTTCTGCTGTATTTAAAGGCTTAAACGAAAAAACAAAAAATAAAATTAGGGGTAAAAATCTGTAAATCATTGTTAATCTTGTAGTTGTATTATTATTGTAATGGGTCAAATATATTTATTATTTTTAAACCTACAAACTATCAAGTGTTTTTTATCGAAAATTTTAACCTTTAGTCGATTATTCTCACAAAAGTTAAACATTATATAAAAAAATAGACATATTAAGGTAATACAATATTTTTGCAATCAAAATTTATTACATGACAAACAAATTCGGCATCACTATATTCATTTCCTTAACAAGCTTTCTTTTGTCGTTTTCACAAACAAAAAAAAGTGTATCTACAAAGAAAACAACTGAAAACATTTCAATTGATGCTGAATTAAACGAGGCTTCTTGGAAAGATGCTGAAATTGCAACAGACTTTGTTTCTTTAGAACCTAAAAACGGCACACCTATTCCCGAAGAATTTAAAACCGAAGTTAAAATACTGTACTCTGATAATGCAATATATGTAGGAGCAAAATTATTCGATCCAAATCCAGAGAAAATTTTAAAAGAGTTAGTAGAGAGAGACGAACTAGGAACCTCCGATTTTTTTGGGATTTTTATAAATGGTTACAACGATGGTCAGCAAGAATTTAGATTTTTCGTTACTGCTGCCAACGGACAAATCGACACCAACTTTACTTCTGCGGAAGGTGAAGATGGTTCTTGGAATGCCATTTGGGAAAGCAATGCAAAAATTACCGATTTTGGTTATGTGGTTGAAATGAAAATTCCATACGCCGCATTACGTTTTCCTGAAAAAGACAAACAAACTTGGGGACTTAACTTTTTTAGAGAAGTTAGAAGAGAACGTCAAAAATACACTTGGAGTCCTATTGATAATAAAATTGGAGCCATTTCGCAACAAGCCGGAATTTTAACTGGAATCGAAAACATCAAAACCCCTACCCGATTGTTCTTAATACCTTATTCTTCCTTTTATCTTTCAGGAAGTGATGCTCAAAAAACCAAAGGCGAATTAAAAGGCGGATTAGATGTTAAATATGGAATTAATGATGCTTTCACATTTGATGCGATTTTAGTTCCCGATTTTGGTCAAACTAAATTTGATAATGTAGTTTTGAATTTAGGACCATTCGAACAACAATTTAACGAAAACCGACCTTTCTTTACAGAAGGAACTGACTTATTTAGTAAAGGGAATTTATTGTACTCGAGAAGAATTGGACAAACCCCAGATTTGAATTTAAACATAGCTGCAAATGAATCGGTAGCGTATCCCGGAGCTGTAAATTTATTAAATGCAATGAAAATTTCGGGGCGTGATAAAGATGGTTTAGGAATTGGTTTTCTTAATGCAATCACTGAAAAAACAATGGCTACGGTTTCAAATGACGATAATGATAATACAAGACAAATTGAAGTTTCGCCTTTGACAAATTACAACGTAATGGTTTTTGATCAACGATTTAATCAAAATTCATCGGTAACTTTCATCAACACAAATGTTACACGAAACGGAAGTTTTAGAGATGCCAACGTAACTGGATTATTATTTGATTTGAATAATAAAACCAATACATACAATCTTTCTGGAGGATTAAAATCAAGTAGTATTAATGATGTTGAAAATAAAAACGGTTATAACGCATCGTTATATTTTGCAGAAACAAACGGAAAATTCAGATATAGTTTAGGAGGCGAATACATGTCAAAAGATTTTGAAATCAACGATTTAGGAATTAATTTCAGAACCAATTATTATTCGTTTTCTGGAAACACCAACTTTCGTATCCTAAACCCAAATAAAACTTTCAACACCTTTAGAATTAACCTAAATTCTTACTTTGAATTCTATACGCCTACAAACCAAATTCAAGCTAGTAATTTCAATGTTAACTTAAATTCTACAAACAAGAAAAATCATTATTTTGGTGCAGGAATTAACTTTAACCCTTTCAAAAATTACGATTATTACGAACCGCGTGTTGCTGATAGGTATTTCGTAAATCCTACAAATGTTGGTGGATTTATATATTTTTCATCGAACTACAATTATAAATTTGCTGTAGACATCAATCCCTACATAACCCACGTTATTAAACAAAACAGATTTGAAGCAGGGATAAATATTAGTCCAAGATATCGATTTAACGACAAATTTTCCTTATCATACAGTTTTGATTATTTCAAACAACAAAATGACATTGGTTTTATTGATTTTGAAGATTCAAATATCATTTTTGCTAGAAGAAATAGAGATACTTATACCAATTCAATATCGAGTAAATTTTCGGTAAGCAGCGTGATGAATTTTAATTTATCGGTTAGACATTATTGGTCTTTGGCCGAAAATAATAAAATCAACAACTTAAATGAAGATGGAAGTTTAGCGCTAAACACCACTTATACAGGCAATAAAAACTCAAACTTTAGTACTTGGAATTTAGATTTAAGTTATTCATGGTGGTTTGCTCCAGGAAGTCAAATGTCGATTTTATACCGAAATAATGCTGCAACTTTTGACAGAACTATTAATAAAAATTTCAATTCGAATTTCTCTAGTTTATTACAGGACAATTTGAATCATATTTTATCAATAAGCGTTCGTTATTTCATCGATTACAATCAAGCTAAAAACTGGATTAGAAAAGGTTAAACCACTTAATCGTTTTCGTAATTTTAAGTCGGATTTTCATCTAAAAATTTACCAATTGATTATCTTTGTACAAACACACAAAAATGAACAAAAAAGTAATTTTAATGATATTGGACGGTTGGGGAAAATCGCCCGACCCAAAAGTTTCTGCAATAGACAACGCCAACACTCCTTTTATTGATAGTTTATATACCAAATACCCAAATGCACAACTAAGAACCGATGGTTTAAACGTAGGGTTACCCGAAGGTCAGATGGGAAATTCTGAAGTAGGTCATATGAACCTTGGCGCTGGAAGAATTGTTTACCAAGATTTAGCCAAACTAAATTTAGCGGTTGAACACAAAACCATGAGTCAAGAAAAACCACTTGTAAATGCTTTTGATTATGCCAAAAAGAACAATAAAGCCATCCATTTCTTAGGATTGGTTTCTGATGGTGGTGTGCATTCTCACACTTCGCATTTAAAAGGTTTGATAGATGCTGCACAAGAAAGTGGCGTTCAAAACATGTTTGTTCATGCTTTTACCGATGGGCGTGATGTGGATCCGAAATCGGGAGCGAAATACATTTCTGATTTAGAAAATTATCTTCAAAATACCAATGCCAAATTAGCTTCTGTAATTGGAAGATACTACGCAATGGACAGAGATAAACGTTGGGAAAGAGTGAAATTAGCTTACGATTTAGTAGTAAATGCAGAAGGAAATCACTCAAAAAATGCGGTTATGACTATCAACGAAAGTTATGCAAATAATGTAACCGACGAATTTATCCAACCTATTGTAATGGTGGATGAAAACAACAATCCTGTTGCGAAAATTCAAGAAGATGATGTAGTGATTTTCTTCAATTTCAGAACCGATAGAGGAAGAGAATTAACCGAAGTATTATCGCAAAAAGACTTCCACGAATTCAACATGCACAAACTGAATTTGTATTATGTAACGATGACCAATTACGATGAAACCTATGAAAATGTCCACGTAATTTACGACAAAGACAACATCACAGAAACACTTGGTGAAGTGTTAGAAAAAGCCAATAAAAAACAAATTCGTATTGCCGAAACCGAGAAATATCCTCACGTAACCTTTTTCTTTTCTGGCGGAAGAGAAGAACCTTTTGTAGGCGAAACGCGTATTTTGAAAAATTCTCCAAAAGTAGCCACTTACGATTTACAACCCGAAATGAGTGCCTACGAACTAAAAGATGCTTTAGTTGAAGAACTTAAAAAAGGTGAAGTCGATTTTGTTTGTTTAAACTTTGCCAATGGTGATATGGTGGGTCACACAGGCGTAATGGAAGCCGCAATTAAAGCTTGCGAAGCCGTTGATGTTTGCGTAAAAGAAGTGGTTGAAACCGCTTTAGAAAACAATTACACCACAATAATCATCGCCGACCATGGAAATTGCGAAACGATGATTAATCCAGATGGTTCGCCAAATACAGCACACACAACAAATCCAGTTCCAATTATTTTAGTTGATAAAGAATTAAAAAATATTCAAAATGGTGTTTTGGGCGACATCGCTCCTACTATTTTAGATTTAATGGGAATTGAAAAACCAGCAGTAATGACTTGTAAATCATTATTATAAATAACGACTCAAATAAATTTAAAAAAGAGATTCATTAACTTGAATCTCTTTTTTTTATTCAACAAATGTAAATTAAAAGTTAAACTTTTACATGTTAATAGTATTACTATTATATTTGTGTGTATAAAAATAAAAGAAAAAATAATTGAATTAGTAATTATTTGTATAACTAATGATAACGTAGAAAAATAATTATGATGAATTCATAATTAATTATAATATAATTAAAAATTTATTTTTATTAAATCCCTATAAATACTAACAAATAAATAAAATTATGAAAAAAAGTCTTCTTATCGTATTAATGTTGATTTCAACAATTGGAACATTTGCTCAAAAAGGCAAAAAAACTATTAAAAAAAATCCACCTACAAATTCTGTTCAATGGAAAAAAGACCATTATATAGTTGATAGAGACTCTGCATATGCAGATCCTAGACTAGCTATAAAAAAGTTAATGGGAGGAAACAAAAGATTTATTGAGGGCAAAAGTATCAAGCCAAGACAGGATATGCAAACAATAAAAAAATTAGAAAACGGACAAGCTCCATTTGCCACAATTGTAGGCTGTTCTGATTCAAGAGTGCCAAACGAAATGATTTTTGATCAAGGCTTGGGAGATTTATTTATCATTAGAACTGCTGGTCAAGTTTCTGCTGCTGCTTCATATGGTAGTATGGAATTTGCTGTTCTAAAACTCAAAACAAAACTAATTGTAGTATTAGGTCACACAGAATGTGGAGCCGTTGCTGCTGCTGTTGATCGTCCAGAAAATGTTCCTGGACATATAGTAACTTTGATTAATGATATCAAACCAGCAGTTTCAAAAAGCAGACATTTTGTTGGTAGTCCAGTTAATAATGCTGTAAGGCAAAATGTTATAGAACAAGTCAAAAGTTTAAGAGATTTAGATCCTATTTTACACCAAAAATACGTAGATGGAGAAATTCTTATTGTTGGAGCAGTGTATGACATTCACACAGGTAAAGTAGAATTTTTAGAAGAGACTTTGTTAGATCTACCTATGAAAAAATAACTAAAATTAAATGAAAAACAAATTAATTTTAATTGTTGCAACATTTTTATCAATACTCTTTTGCAAAGCACAAAATACACAAGAGGATGATATTGGCGCATGGTACATGTATTTTTTTAATGGCAAATACAAAAACAGCTCATTTGGAATTCAAGGAGATGTTCAATATCGTAATTTTAATTTAATTGGCGACTTGGAACAAATGCTTATAAGAACAGGTTTAACATACACTCCAAAAAATACAAATGTATTACTAACTTTAGGAATTGCGAATGTCAAAACCGGCAAAATAGGTGAAGGAGAAAAAAGCATAAATGAAATTAGAATCTACCAAGAAATCGCGATACCACAAAAAATTGGCGAACGATTCTATATCAATCATCGATTCAGATATGAGCAGCGTTTTGTAGATAACCAGGATTTTAGAACACGATATAGATATAACGTTTTTCTTAACGTAGCGCTTAACAAAAAAACAATTAAAAGAACACTTTGTATTTAGCTTTATATAATGAAATTTTCTTAAATGGTGAAAGCGATATTGGAAACAATCTTACCGTAGGAGTATTTGATAGAAATAGAGTTTATGGAGGTCTAGGTTATGGACTAACAGACAAACTTAGACTTCAAGTGGGTTTTATGAATCAATCCATAGAAACAAGAGGTAAAGATCAGCTTCAAATTAGTCTTCATTCTAACTTTTAAGCACACAAAAAATTATTAACTTTTAATTAGAACAAACAACTAATTAAAAGTTAATTTTTTTTTATTTAATAGTAATACTATTATATTTGCACGTAATTTTTTTAAATTAAATTATTATGTCAAACTTACTTCCCAATCTAAAAATTACTATTTACAAAAAACTTTATGTTAAAGACCCTGAGACGTCAGATTTAGGGAATAAAATTTTAAAAAACAGCATCATACTAATTGATGAAATTGGATTTGAAGCATTTACTTTTAAAAAATTAGGTGAGAAAATTCAGTCTAATGAAAGTTCCATTTATCGCTACTTTGAAAACAAGCATAAACTATTGGTTTATCTAACTTCATGGTATTGGTCTTGGATAGAATATCGAATGGCTTTTGCTACAACCAATGTTTCAAATCCGATTGAAAAGCTAGAAAAAGCAATTAAACTAGTTACCGAAAATGTAGTAGACGATAATGCAACTCCGCATATCAATGAAGAAATTTTAAGCCGAATTATCGTTGAGGAATTTACAAAAACCTTAATGACTAAAGAAGTTGACAACGAAAATAAAGAAGGTTTTTTCTTAGTTTATAAAAGAGTAATCAATCGCATTATTGATATCATAAAAGAAGTGAATCCAGAATATCCTTACGCAAAAAGTTTAGCTTCAAACATTGTAGAAGGTGCGCTGCATCAACATTTTTTAAAAAATCATCTGAAAACTATTACCAACTTATCTGAAAAAGAATGCGCAACCGAATTCTACACAGATATGGCTAAAAAAATACTACTATGACACCATTAAAAAGATTCAAAAACCTCATCTTAATAGACAAACAAGATATTTATCAAATTTTCTTGTATTCAATCATAGCTGGATTAATCAGTTTGTCGTTGCCTTTGGGAATTCAATCAATTATCAACTTTATTCAGGCTGGAAAAGTTAGCACTTCTTGGATAATCTTAGTTGTTATTGTAGTTGTTGGTGTAGCCTTTGTAGGTTTGTTAAGAATAATGCAATTTCGAATCACAGAGAACTTACAGCAAAAAATATTTGTGCGCTCGTCATTTGAATTTGCATATCGTTTTCCAAAAATAAAATTCAATGAATTACACAATCAATATCCACCAGAATTAGCGAATCGATTTTTTGATACGTTAACAGTTCAAAAAGGATTTACGAAACTTTTACTCGATATTTCTGGGGCAACTTTGCAAATCTTTTTTGGTATTATTTTACTTTCTTTATATCACTCCTTTTTCATTTTTTTTGGCCTTATACTTTTAATATTATTGTATTTGATTTTCAAAATCAACTTCAATCTAGGTTTAGAAACTAGTTTAAAAGAATCAAAATACAAATACAAAATTGCACATTGGTTACAAGAAATTGCCAGAAATCATTTGAGTTTTAAAAGCAATTCTATTTTTAATTATTCGCTACACAAAAACGACAAATTGGTTAATGAATATCTGAAACAACGTGAAAATCATTTTCAAGTTTTAATGAAGCAATTTGTTCAGTTAACTGGATTTAAAATTTTAATTACTGCTGGTCTATTAATAATTGGAGGGTTATTAGTAATCAATCAACAAATGAACATCGGACAATTTGTTGCTGCTGAAATTATCATTTTGAGTATTATAGCTGCAGTAGAAAAGCTATTTTCGGGATTAGAATTGTTTTATGATGTATTAACTTCATTAGAAAAATTAGGTTCTGTGGTTGATCTAGAATTAGAAGAAGATATCCAAAATTCAAACTATTTAGTAGATAAAAACAAACTTACAATCGAAACTGAAAACTTATCATTTACTTATCCAAAATCAGACAAAGAAATATTGAAAAATATTAATTTATCTATTGAACCAAAACAACATACGTTAATTTTAGGTGAAAATGGTTCTGGAAAAACTACTTTAATGCGATTATTAGCAAGATTAATCGAACCCACATCAGGAAGTATTTTTATCAATAATACAAATTATAAAAAATATTCTTCAGATGAATATCGCTCTAAAATAGGAATTATTACAGCTCAGGAAATGCCTTTTGAAGGAACCATTCTTGAAAACATCACATGTAATAATCCTGAAATTAAAATGGAAATGGTATTTGAATTAGTAGAAAAATTAAAACTTACCGAAGCCATAAAAGCACTACCAAAAGGTTTAGATACCCCAATTTCATCTGAAGGAAAACAAATTAATTCATCAACAATACAAAAAATTGTTCTGGCTCGTTGTATTATCAACAAACCCAAATTATTATTTTTAGAAAATCCCTTGGACAAATCTGACGAACAAACTTGCAAAGAAATCATTGATTTTTTAAGCGAAGAAAAACATCCATGGACACTCGTTGTTGCAAGTAAAAACAATTATTGGAAACAAATTTGTAAGCAAACCATTCTTTTGGAAAAAGGTGAAATTAAATCCATTTAAGCCATGCTAAACATCACAAAAAATAGAATTGATCAATTCGTAAAGTTAGAGCAATTCAAATCGGGACAAATATTCAAAGAACAAAAGCATTACAAAGTAATTCGAAAGATTATTTGGGCTTTTGTTATCATGGTTGTTTTATTTCTTTTTCTTCCTTGGACACAAAATATTCAAGGAACAGGAAATGTTACCACTTTAAAACCTAATCAACGTCCTCAAACCATACAAACAGTAATTGCAGGAAGAATTGAGAAATGGTTTGTAAATGAAGGCGATTTTGTAAAAAAAGGAGATACCATTCTATTTATCTCAGAAATTAAAGAAGATTATTTAGACCCTAATTTAATTGAAAACACAGGCAATCAAGTAAAGGCTAAAGAAAATGCAGCTATATCATACGCTGATAAAGTAAAAGCATTGGAGAGTCAGATGGGCGCTATTCAAAATGAAAAAAACTTAAAATTAAAACAAGCGCAAAACAAACTTAAACAAGCATATTTAAAAGTACAAAGTGATAGTATCGATTTTGAAGCCACTAAAACACAACTTAAAATTGCAAAAACACAGTATATGCGTTCTGTAAATTTAAACAAAGAAGGGTTAAAACCAATGACCGATGTGGAGGAAAAACGCATGAAATTACAAGAAACGGAGGCAAAAATTATTACACAAGAAAACAAATATATTACTAGTAAAAACGAGGTTTTAAATGCAACAATGGAACTCAACAGAATTAGCGCCGAATATGCAGAAAAAAACGCAAAAGCAAGTAGCGACAAGCAAACTGCTTTGAGTTCGCAATTTGATACTGAAGCACAAGTTAACAAACTTAAAAATCAATATAAAAACTATCAAATTAGAAATGGATTGTATTACATTACAGCCCCACAAGATGGTTATGTTAACCGTGCATTACAATCTGGAATAGGCGAAACCATAAAAGAAGGAACTTCTGTAGTTAGTATTATGCCTTCAAAATATGACATTGCTGTAGAAACTTATATTGATCCTGTTGATTTTCCTTTAATAAATAATGGCGAAAAAGTAAGAGTTTGGTTTGATGGATGGCCTACAATTGTTTTCAGCGGTTGGCCAGATGTTTCATATGGAACTTTTGGAGGAATAATCGTTGCAAAAGAAAATTTTATTAGTCCAAACGGAAAATACCGTGTACTAATTGCTCCTGATCCGAAAGATAAAAAATGGCCAAAACAACTAAGCATTGGAGCTGGAACTCAAACTTTAGCATTGCTAGACGATGTCCCAATTTGGTTTGAAATTTGGCGAACTCTAAATGGATTTCCTCCTAATTTTTATCAACCTGCAACAGAAAACACTAAAAAATAATGAAATCGAAACTATTTTATATCTTCATTTTCATTTGTAGTTCAATGATTTTATTTGGGCAAAATAACCCAACAGAATTCACGTACAATGAATTTTTAGGTTATGTAAAAAAATACCATCCATTAGTAAAACAAGCCGATTTAAAATTAAACGAAGCCCAAGCTAATTTAATGCAAGCGCGAGGTGCTTTTGATCCAAAAATTGAAGTAGATTTTAATGAAAAACAATTTAAAAACAATGAATATTACTCTATTTTAAACAGTAGTTTTAAAATTCCTACTTGGTACGGAATTGAGCTTAAAGCCGGATTTGATAATGCTGAAGGAATGTATGTTAATCCTGAAAACACATTACCAAATAGTGGATTAACCTCGTTTGGAATCTCAATTCCTGTTGGACAAGGATTATTCATTAATCAGCGAATGGCTGATATTAGAAAAGCGAAAATTGCACAAAATTTAAATGCGGCCGAACGTAATTTACAAGCAATTGAAGTTTTGTATGAAGCTTCTATAAGCTATGCAAACTGGAAAAGAGCTTTTGAAGAAGTAAAATTATATGAAAATTACCTTGTTAATGCGTCAAATCGATATAAAGGAATTGAAAAATTAATCTCAGAAGGCGATAAACCAGCAATTGACAGCATTGAAGCGGGAATTGTTGTAAAAACAAGATTGTTAAATTTAGAAGACGCTAAATTAAAACTTATTAAAGCGAAGTTAGAATTATCAAACTATTTATGGTTAGAAAATAATGTCCCTTTAGAATTAAAGGATGATTTAATACCCGAAATTACATTATCAAAAACGATAAAAGAAGTTTTACAGATAAATGAATTAAGAACAATTGATTTAGACAATCATCCAAAAATTCAAGCTTTAGATGCTAAAATTGCAATGCTAAAAGTGGATCGAAAATTAAAAGCAAATGCGCTTTTACCCAAGTTAGATTTGAGTTACAATTATTTATCAGAACCCAGTTATATTGACAATTATCGTTTTGAAGATTATAAAATTGGTGTAAATTTTTCGTTTCCAATATTTTTACGAAAAGAACGCGGAAGTTTAAAATTATCCGATTTAAAAATTCAGGATTCAGAATTTGGGCTACAATTTGAACGAAAAAATTTGGAAAACAAAATCAAAGCACAACAGCAAGAAATTGTTTCGCTTCAAAAACAGCAAGATTACAATAATAAATTAGTAAAAGATTTTACCACATTGCTAAACGCAGAAGACCGCTTATTTGAAATGGGAGAAAGTTCTTTATTTATTATTAATTCTAGAGAGAATTCATTGGTGAGTTCACAAATTAATGAAATTGCTCTTGAAAATCGCTATTTGAATGCTGTAATCGGATTATATAAAACATTGGCAAATCCACAATAAATAAAAAAACCTTCGCAATGCGAAGGTTTTTAATTTTATATCCAAAAAAATATTAGTAACGACCTCTGTTGTTATCTCTATTGTTCGAATAACCACCTCTACCACCTGAATTACGATCGAAGCTTCTTCTTTCTCCTTCTGGTTTTGGTTCAGATTTGTTAACTACGATTTTTCTACCTTCGATAGTTCCACCGTTTAATTCGTCAATTGCTTTTTGAGCTTCAGCATCATTAGCCATTTCAACAAATCCAAATCCTTTACTTCTTCCGGTAAATTTATCAGAGATAATTTTAACTGATTCTACAGCTCCATACTCTTCAAAATAACCTCTTAAATCTGCTTCCTCTACACTGAATGGAAGACTTCCTACAAAAATGTTCATCTATGAAAAATTTAATTCCTTACAAAGGTAGGCTATTTAATGTTGTTAAAAGGTTAAAGTTTGGTTTATTTTCAAAAACAACCCATTTTCGCTAAAAATTTCAAAATCAAAAAGTTAGTTATTTAAAATATTTTCAATTTCAGACCGTTTATATTTAAAAAATTTTCATAAAAAGAAAGACAACCTTTCGATTGTCTTTCTTTTACTAACTCTAAATTATTCTACTTATGCAAACCAATCATTTCATAATAAGAACGCTCAATGGTTTCTTGATGGTTAGGGTGTGCAATTTTGACTAACTCTGCAACTCTTTGTTTTAGTGTTTTTCCATATAAATCAGCAATACCGTTTTCGGTAATGATGTAATGAGCATGTGCTCGAGTTGTTACCACTCCTGCTCCTTGTTTTAAATAAGGCACAATTCTACTCTCACCTCTTTTCGTAATCGAAGGTAAGGCGATAATAGCTTTTCCACCTTCACTTAATGATGCTCCTCGAATAAAATCCATTTGACCACCAACTCCAGAATACATAGTGCTTCCGATAGAATCCGCACAAACTTGACCAGTTAAATCTACTTCTATAGCAGAATTAATAGCCACCATTCTTGGATTTCTACGAATTCGAGCCGTATCATTTACCATTGAAGATTCCTTCATTTCGATAAACGGATTATCATCCACAAAATCATACAATCGTTTTGATCCCATTAAGAAAGTTGCTAAAGCTCTACCTCTTAATGTTCCTTTATAATTACAGTTTATGACATCGTTTTCTATCAAATCGATAACACCATCGGAAAACATTTCGGTGTGCAATCCTAAATCTTTGTGATTCGTTAATTTACTCAATGCCGCATTTGGTATCGAACCAATTCCCATTTGAAGAGTACTTTTATCTTCAATTAAAGAGGCTACATAAGCACCTATTTTTTCTTCCTCAGCAGTAAATGGAGCCACATCGTGTGCATAAATAGGTAAATTTACATCTACTAAATAATCAATTTCAGAAACGTGTAAAATCCCATCACCAAAAGTTCTTGGCATTTGCGGATTTACTTGAGCTACAACTATTTTTGCATTTTCAATTGCCGCTACCGAAGCTTCAACCGAAACCCCTAAAGAACAATATCCATGACTATCAGGTGGTGAAACGTGTATAAATGCTACATCTAATTTCACTACATTTTTTCTAAACAATAAAGGCAATTCACTTAAAAAAACCGGAGTGTAAGAACCGTTTCCTGCTTTTAAAGTATGACGAACATTAGCACCAATAAAAAAGGAATTTACGTGAAAACTTTCTGCTAATTCAGGATTAGCATAAGGCGCATCACCTTCTGTGTGTAGATGACATAGTTCTACATTTCTAAGCTCAGATGCTCTATCTGTTAACGCTTTTGTTAAAATTGTTGGCGTAGCAGCTGCTGCCTGAACGTAGACCCTATCGCCACTTTTTACTACTTGTACAGCTTCCGCTGCGGTTACATATTTTCCCATACCTAATGAAATTTATACTGCAAAATTATGCTCTAATTTAGGGATAAAATATGACAATTCTCATATTTAGTTACAGGTTTTGGGTTAATGGCAATAAGCTATTCCAATTTAAAATTGAATTATGAATTTGTACTTATAATTGAACTTGAATTCGTACTTTTGCTTCGAAATTTTGCATTATGATTGTAATTAAAACTCTTGAAGAAATCGAATTGATGCGCGAAAGTGCTTTAATTGTTTCAAAAACGTTAGGAATGATTGCTAAGGAAATTAAACCTGGCGTAACTACTTTATATTTAGACAAATTAGCAGAAGATTTTCTTCGTTCGCACGGAGCAGAACCTGCATTTTTAGGCATGTATGGGTTTCCGAATTCGCTTTGTATGAGTCCAAACACACAAGTAGTTCACGGCATTCCTAATAATATTCCGTTACAAGATGGCGACATCATTTCGGTTGATTGTGGTGCTTTCAAAAATGGTTTTTATGGCGACCATGCTTACACTTTTGAAGTAGGTGAAGTAGCTCAAGAAACAAAAAAGCTTTTACAAGTTACTAAGGAATCGCTTTACGTTGGAATTCGTGAAACTAAAGTTGGAAATCGTGTGGAAGATATCGGGCATGCCATCCAACAATATTGTGAAAGTCATGGTTATGGTGTAGTTCGCGAATTATGCGGACACGGTTTAGGTAGAAAAATGCACGAAGATCCAGAAGTTCCTAATTACGGAAAACGTGGTCGTGGAAAAAAATTAGTTAACGGAATGGTAATCGCAATTGAACCTATGATTAACATGGGAACCAAAAACATCAAACAGCATAAAGACGGTTGGACCATTACCACAGCTGATGGAAAACCAAGTGCACACTTCGAACATGATGTAGCAATCGTTGACGGAAAACCTGAATTATTATCCACTTTTGCTTACATCTATGAAGCTTTAGGAATTGTAAGTAATGAAGAAGATGGATTGAGACAAAAACCTTTAGTGCTGTAATGAAAAAATTATTCAAGCTTATATTAAACACCATTCCTCGCCCAATATTGATTCGTTTGAGTATTGTGGTGCGTCCAATTTTAGCTTTTTTATTAAAAGGAAATCGTTTTACAGATCCTATTGATGGAAAAAGCTTTCGTATGTTTTTACCTTATGGATATGGAACACAACGAAACAACGTTTTATCGCCAAGTACTCTTTCTTTAGAGAGACACCGTTTACTATGGTTGTATTTACAAAACGAAACGGATTTTTTTACGGCTCCCAAAAAAGTATTGCACTTTGCACCCGAGCAGGAATTTTACAAACGTTTTAAAAAACAATCGAATTTAGATTACACTACTACCGATTTGTTTTCACCATTAGCCGATGTAAAAGCTGATATTTGTAATTTACCTTTTGAAGATAATTCTTATGATATGATTTTGTGTAATCACGTTTTGGAACACATTCCAGATGACACAAAAGCGATGCAAGAATTATATCGCGTTTTAAAATCCGGGGGAATGGGCATCTTTCAAATCCCACAAGACTTATCAAGGGCGACTACTTTTGCAGATGATTCGATTACCGACCCAAAAGAAAGAGCAAAAATCTTCGGTCAATACGATCACGTAAGGGTTTATGGAAGAGATTACTTTGATAAACTAAGAAGTATTGGTTTTAAAGTAAATGAAGTAGACTACACCAAAACAATTGCTCCCGAATTAGTAGAAAAATATTGTTTATCAAAAGGAGAAATTATTCCGGTTTGTTATAAATAAAAAAAAAGGCTTTCAATGTGAAAGCCTTTTTCTTCATTACTCTTTAATTATAGATTTGAAATTTTCTGTTACGAATCGTTGCATTTTATTATCTGAATCTGAATATAAAAGCATTACATGCAATTCTGGATGTTTTTGTAAAAACACCTTACTTTCTTCTAAACTCATTAACATAAAAGCTGTAGCATAACCATCAGACAAACCAGATGATTTTGATAAAACGGTTGCACTTAACACATTGTTTTTTTGAGCCAATCCTGTTTTTGGATTGATGATGTGAACAAACTTCTTACCGGTTTTTTCATCAATCATTACTTTTCTATAATTCCCTGAAGTTGCCATTCCTAAGTTATCCAAATTCACTTTGGAAATTAACGTGCGTTCTTCTGGTTTTTGTAAGGGATCGTCGATTCCTACTACCCAGTTCTTGTTGTCGATTGTGTTTTTACCTAAAGCAAATAATTCTCCTCCTATTTCTACAATCGCATTTTCAATTCCTTTCGCTTTTAAATAATTCACAACCACATCTACCGAATATCCTTGAGCGATTGCATTAAAATCGATGAAAGTTTCTTTATACTTTTTTGATATGGTCTTATTTGCATTTAAAGCAATCTTATCAAAACCTACGAATTGCAACAAACTATCGATTTGTTTTGGAGCTAAATCTTGATGCTTTTTATTGGGACCAAAACCATAAGCGTTTACTAAAACACCAATTGTTGGGTCGAACAAACCATTCGTTTCTTTATAAATCTGATTTGAAAGCTGGAATGTTTCTATAAAAAAATCATCTACAACAACTGTTGAATCTCCAGCATTTATTTTAGAAATTTTAGAGTCTGGTCGATACGTGGAAAGCGATAAATCAAAAGCTGTTAACAACGAATCTATTTGATTTTTAGTTACTTTTTCTTCAGTTGAAATGTATTTTATAGAATACGTACTCCCTTGTGCATCGCCTTGAATGGTGTAAAAATCTATAGTTTTAGTACATGAAGTAAATAAAATTGCTACAATTAGAAAACTACAAAATCTCTTTAATTCCTTCATAATGTAAAATATAATCTTGATTTTTTAAAATCGGTTTTTCGAAATCTTCTGCGTTGGCAAAACCAACTCCTGCATACAACACTTTAGCTTTTTTCTCTTTGGCATGACTGATGAAGGTTTCCATGAAAACCACATCGTATTCCGCAGGATTATCTGGATAAGTTACCGCTTGTACCATTACAAAATGCAACGTATTAGTAGGTTTATCAACACAAACAAATTGTGGATGTTTTTTCAACTGGCTGTTAATGGCGATGAACTCAAATCCTTGTTTTTCAAGTTCTTTTCCCACGTGATTCATGGCCAAATGATGTAAGTCTTGTAGTGATAATGATTCCATATTGCAAAGGTAGTAAATGATTAAATAGAAATAAATAATTACATTAATTACTTATTTTGACAACTGTATTAAAATAATTAATGGTATTAATAACCACAAAACTAAATTTAAAACAAAATCCTTTACTGATACAATTTCAACTTTTAATTTATCTTTTTTAGAATTGAAAAACTTAAACACTAAGAATAACCAAACAAATCCAATTGGATAAAACCATAATTTATTTATTGTAGAATCTGAAGAAAAAGCATAGGCTTTAAATCCAAAAAATTTAACTAAAAGAAAAAAATGAATTAATTGCATAATAAAAACCAAGCCTGATGCATTAAAAACAGGGTCATGATTTTTTTTAGAAAGAAAGAAACTATATATTTTTCTGAATATAAATGTATACATGTAGCAAAATTAAAAAAACCGACTCATTTCTGAATCGGTTTTGATATATAAAATTTGGATTAACCTCCGAAGTCGTCGAAACGAACATTTTCTTTTGGCACACCCCAATCGTCACACATTTTTACAACGGCTTGATTCATCATCGGTGGTCCACAGAAATAGAATTCGATATCTTCTGGTGCATCGTGTAATTTCAAGTGGTTATCGATAACTACGTTATGAATAAATCCTACGAAACCATCACCTTCTCCATTTGGTCCATCTTTCACTTTCCAGTTATCTTCAGGTAAAGGTTCAGATAACGCGATATGGAATTTGAAGTTAGGGAAATCTTTCTCTAAAGCTCTAAAATGATCTACATAGAACAATTCACGTTTAGAACGACCTCCGTACCAATACGTAACTTTTCTTCCAGTTTTAACTGTACGGAATAAGTGGTACAAGTGCGAGCGCATTGGCGCCATACCAGCTCCACCACCTACATACAACATTTCTGCTTCAGATTCGTTGATGAAGAATTCACCGTAAGGTCCAGAAACAGTTACAGTATCACCTGCTTTTCTTGAGAAAACGTATGAAGAAGCAATACCTGGGTTTACTTTCATCCAATCGTTTGTAGCTCTATCAAACGGAGGCGTTGCAATACGAACGTTTAACATGATTTTTCTTCCTTCTGCTGGGTAAGAAGCCATAGAGTAAGCTCTTTCAACCAATTCGTTATTTTTCATAACTAATGGCCATAATTTAAACTTATCCCACTCTACTTGGAATTTATCAGGTTCACCTGGATGTTCTACTGGATGAGCTGTAATATCAATATCAGTAAATTTCACTTCACAAGCTGGGATTTCAATTTGAATATAACCTCCTGCTTCGTAGTGCATATCTTCTGGTAACTCAACAATAAATTCTTTAATAAAAGAAGCTACGTTGTAGTTAGAATATACTTTTGCTTCGAATTTTTTGATACCAAAAATTTCTTCTGGCACTTCAATTACCATGTCTTGTTTTACTTTAACTTGACATCCTAATCTCCATCCTTCTGCTAATTCTTTACGAGTAAAGTTTGGTATTTCTGTTGGTAAAGGTTCTCCACCACCATCTAATACTTTACATTTACATTGTAAACAAGAACCTCCACCACCACAAGCTGATGGTAAAAAGATTTTATTATTTCCTAAAGTAGAAAGTAAAGAACTTCCTCCTCCTACTTCGATTTCGTTTTCACCGTTAATTTTAATCTTAACAGCACCCGAGTTCACTAATTTAGATTTTGCATATAATAGCATAAACACCATCAGTAAAATAAGCGCTAAGAAAGCTAAAATTGAATATGTAATTAATTCTGTTATACTAAACATGATTTCAATTTTTAATGTTATACTATTATTTAACTACTTGAGTTGAATCTACTTTTACAGAATCTACAGCTACTTGAACTGAATCAACTACAGGAGTTTCAACAACAGCAGGGGCTGGAGTTGCTACTTTTGCTTCAGGCTTTTTGTTTAATGCGTTAAGGTCAATTCCTCCAAAACTCATGAAACCAATTGCCATTAAACCTGTTAAGATAAAAGTAATACCTAAACCTCTTAAAGGAGCTAATACGTTAGAATATTCCATTTTTTCACGAATAGCAGCCATTGCAACAATTGCAATTGTCCAACCAAGTCCAGATGCAAATCCGAAAGTTACTACATGACCTAATGAAGAATATACACCACCATCAACTCTTTGTTGCATGAATAATGAACCTCCTAAGATAGCACAGTTTACTGCAATAAGTGGTAAGAAAATACCCAATGAGTTATATAATGAAGGTGAAAATTTCTCCACAATCATCTCTACTAACTGTACCATTGTTGCTACAGAAGCGATGAATAAAATGAAAGTTAAAAAGCTTAAATCTAATTCAGCTAACGATGGATCTAACCAAGCTAATGCGCCAGCACCTAAAACATAGTGATAAATTAAATAGTTTAATGGAACCGTAATTACTTGTACAAAGGTTACAGCAATTCCAAGACCTATAGCTGTTGATACTTTTTTAGAAACGGCCAAAAATGAACACATTCCTAAGAAGTATGCAAAAATCATGTTATCAATGAAAACTGATTTTAAAAATATATTGATATATTCAAACATAGCTATTATTTTTTCTCGATTAATTTCTTGTTAATACTTCTCTGTACCCAAATTACAATACCTACCATAACCAAGGCCATTGGAGCTAATAACATGAATCCGTTATTAACATATCCTGTAGCATACAATCCCGTTTTTTCAACAGAGTTTCCAAGAATTTCGATTCCGAATAATTTTCCTGAACCAAATAATTCTCTAAAAAATGCTACTATCATTAAAATGATTCCATATCCTAAACCGTTTCCTAAACCATCTAAGAATGATGGCCATGGTTTGTTACCTAAAGCAAAAGCTTCAAAACGTCCCATTAAGATACAGTTAGTAATAATTAATCCTACGAATACTGATAACTGTTTGCTGATATCATATGCATAAGCTTTCAAAATTTGGTCAACCAAAATTACTAAAGCAGCTGCTACAACCAACTGAACAATGATACGGATTCTACTTGGAATTAAGTTTCTTAATAATGATATAATTACGTTACCAAAAGCCACTACAGCAGTTACTGAAAGTGCCATTACAAAGGCGTTTTTCATTTGAACTGTTACCGCTAAAGCCGAACAAATACCTAATACCTGAACGGTTACTGGGTTATCGTCATTAAATGGATTCGTAATTAATTTAATATTACTTTTTGAAAATAATCCTTCTTTGTTGTTTTCTGCCATGACGATTATTTTTTAATAGATTTTAAATATTTTTCATATGGTTTTAAACCTCTAACTAACATTTCGGTTACACCATTACCCGTTAAAGTAGCACCTGAAATTGCATCAACTTCACCATCAGCTTTGTTGTCTTTTCCAGAATATCCTTTAACTACTTTTAAACCTTGTAAATTTCCGTTTGCATCAAAAACACTCTCTCCAATAAAACTTTTTTGGAAATAATCTTGTGTAATTTCACCACCTAAACCAGGTGTTTCACCTTTGTGGTCAAATACGATACCGTCAACTTTCAAGTTCTCATCTATAGAAACATAACCCCAGATAGCATCCCATAATCCCATTCCTCTTACTGGAATAACATAGAATTTTTTACCATCTTTTTCAGCATTAAAAATTGGAAATTTTCCTTTTTCTTTAGCAATATCAACAGTAAAAGCTTCTTTACTGATTTCTGTTCCATTCTCATCAAAAACTACTTCGCTAATGATGTGTTTTTTATATGCTTCTTCTGAAGCGTCTCTTTCTACAGCTACTCCAAACGATTTTAGAATGTACTGCATTTTCTCTTTCTTAATGTTTGCCTCTTGATCTGGCTTAAGTGCTGTTGCAGCAAATGCTAAAGCAGAAGCTACTAACACAACCATTACAGTCGCAAACAAAAATGTATATCCGTTACTTTCTCTATTCATGACTATGCAGATTTTAATTGTTTAGACTTTGCCAACCTTTTCTTTCTCTTAGCAATGTTTCCATTAACTACGAAATAATCAATTGTTGGAGCTAAAGTATTCATTAACAAGATAGCCAACATTACTCCTTCTGGATAAGCTGGGTTGAAAACTCTAATTAAAATACTAAAGAATCCTATTAATAAACCGTAGATGATTTTTCCTTTATCGGTTTGAGCCGCAGAAACTGGATCCGTTGCCATGAACACAATACCAAAAGCAAAACCTCCAACTACTAAGTGATTCATCCAATCAAAATTCATTAAAGCCGTTAAACCAACAGCATTGAACATCAAAGCAGTTAAAGCCGCTCCAATTACTCCAGAAACCATAATTTTCCAACTACCTACTCCTGTTGCAATTAAAATAAATGCACCAATTAAAATTGCTATAGTTGATGTTTCACCAATAGAACCCGGAATAAATCCTAAGAACATATCCATAGTCGAATACGTTACTTCTTTTCCTTGTGCTAATGAACCTAAAATAGTTTCACCTGATACACCATCAATTGTAGTAGCATCGCTAACCCAAATTTTATCTCCCGACATGAATGTAGGATAAGCAAAGAATGCAAAAGCACGCGCTAATAAAGCCGGGTTGAAAATATTCATACCTGTTCCTCCAAAAGCTTCTTTACCAATTACTACTGCGAAAGCAACTGAAATAGCTAACATCCATAAAGGCAAATCAACTGGCATAACCATTGGAATTAACAAACCAGACACTAAGTATCCTTCGTTAACTTCGTGACCTCTAAAAATTGCAAAAGCAAATTCGATACCTAATCCTACTGCATACGATACAATAATCATTGGTAATACTTTCCATAATCCGTGGAAAAATAAATTTGCAAATGACATGTCAGAACCTTCAATTTGGATGAAGTGTTGGTAACCTGCATTATATATTCCGAATATCAATGCTGGAATTAAAGCTAAAACTACTGTAATCATAGTTCTCTTTAAATCTACTGCATCTCTAATGTGCGCACCATGCTTTGTTGTATGATTAGGCACATATAAAAATGTATCTAATGCATTGATAGCAGGAGCGAATTTTTCAAATTTTTGCCCTTTCTCAAAAGGCTTTTTCATTTGGTCTATTTTATCTCTTAAAAACTTCATAGCTATTATCCTACTTCTTTTATCATTAAATCAAGAGCCTCTCGAATTATTTCTTGAGCCTCAAATTTAGATGTGTTAGTATAATCAATTAAAGCAAAATCTTCTGGAGCTACTTCGTATATTCCTAAGCTTTCCATTTTATCGATATCGCTAGACAAACAAGCTTTTAACAATTGCATTGGATAAATATCCATCGGCATAACCGCTTCCATCTCTCCTGTTACTACTAAAGCTCTTTCTTCACCATTTAAATTAGTATTTGGCGCATATTTTTTTCCAGGCATCAACCAAGACAATCCGGTTCTTGATGCACTGTGAATACTTGGAGATGCAAATGGCATCCAACCAAACATTCTGTATGTATTTCCTTCTGGAATAACAGTTACTACATTACTGTAGAAACCTAAGAATCCGTTAGAAGCAACCTTTTTACCTGTTAAAACGTCACCTGAAATAATTCTAACATTATCTCCTTTGATATTGTTTGCAACCACATCTGCAATTGAAGCACCAGCAAGAACATTGTAATATTGAGCCACTTTAACTTCAGAACCTGCTAAAGCGATAGTTCTTGTTAAATTCAATTTACCTGTTAAAAATAATTCTCCTATGATTGCTACATCTTGAGGAGTAACTGTCCAAACCCTTTCACCAGCACTAATTGGATCAATTTTTTCAATTTGAACACCAACATTTCCTGCAGGATGTGGACCATAAACTCTATGCAATGCCACACCTTTAACATCACTAAAAATCGATTTACCTTTTCCTTTAAAAGACAAATGAACTTTCCCTGTAGTAAGTTTTGCCAATGCATCAACTCCAGCTTGAAAAGCTTCAAGTTTGCTCTCTAAAACAAAATCAACATCAGCCGCTAAAGGAGCCGTTGCATAAGCAGAAATAAAAATAGCTTTTGGAGTATCAGCTGAATTAGCAATCACATCATACGGACGTTGATTGATAAATGGCCAACATCCAGAAGCTAACAAATGTGCTTTTACTTCTTCTGTTGATAAATCATTTGGATTTTTCTTGCTATGCTCTACGAAAACATCTTGAGAATCAGCAGCAATAAGAATTTCAAGTATAACTCTTTTTTCCCCGCGTTTGATTTCTTGGATTTTTCCACTTACAGGAGATACAAATTTTACTTTCTCATCCGATTTAGAATAGAAAATAACTTCTCCTGCTTTTACGTCATCACCTTCTTTTACGACCATCTTAGGAGTTACTCCGTGGAAGTCAGAAGGCTTAACAGCATAGACTTTCGAGCGAGTTACTTCAGCCACTTTGTGCGCTGCTTCACCCTTCAACTTAAGGTCTAAACCTTTTTTAATTCGAATGTCTTTTGACATATTTTTGAAGATATGAGTTGTTAAAAATTTTACTATAAAACGTGCAAATTTAATCAAATACATCACAGCTTACCAAAAATAAAGCCTGAGATTTCATTTATTTATAATAATTCTAAATTAAATGGTTTGATTTAATTTATTTCAATTCCAATAATTTTAAAAGTTTTGCTACATTTACACATTTATAAAAGTAAAAATGAACAAAATTATAGTATTAATTAGCTTGCTATCAAACTATTTTATATATAGTCAATCTGGAATTGAGCAAGAACCTCCATTCAACATCAAAACGATATCTTTCGTTCAAAATCAAAAAAATGTTGTCCCTTATTTTAAATTAGGCGATCATTTTGAATTTCAATTTGATGACTTGTATGCAGATGAATCAGACTACTATTATACAATAACTCAATACAATTATGATTGGTCTGAACCAACTAATTTAGCTAAAAACGAGTATCTAAATGGTATGGACAATCAAAGAATTATTACATACGAAAACTCATTCAATACACTACAACTTTATTCCCATTACACTCAAAAATTTCCAAATCAATTTAACCAAATCACAAAGAGTGGAAATTATTTAATTTCCATTTTAAATGACGAAAATGAAATTCTTTTTACCAGAAGATTTGTAATTTATGAAGAGCTAGTTAACCCAAAAATCACCATTAAAAGAACTCGTGATTTCGAAAATAGAGCTGGAAAACACAACGTTGAATTATCTATAAATTATGGAAATTATATACTACAAAATCCTATAGAAAATGTAAAAGTTTCATTGATCCAAAATGCCGATTGGAAAAATGAAATCTTAGATATAAAACCACAATATACATTAGGAACCGAATTGATTTACCGATACAATAAGGAAACTCAATTTTGGGGAGGAAATGAATTTTATTCAATTGATAACAAAATTATTAGAGCCACTAATAACACAGTAGCTAAAGTTACTTCTGGTGAAAATTTATACAATACTTATTTGTATACGAATCAACCTAGAAAAAATAAAATTTACACCTATTTCCCAGACATAAATGGTAATTTCTATATTGACAACATTAATACCGAAAAACCAGCTATTCAAGCCGATTATTCTTGGATATACTTTACTCTTGACACACCTTTTTTAAATGATAAAAAAATTATAATTAATGGTATGTTTAATAATTACAGCATGTCTGATGATTACAAAATGGATTTTAATAAAAAAACAGGATTATATGAAAAAGCCCTTTTAATTAAACAAGGGTATACAAATTATCAATACGTTTTAACAGATAAAAATGGAAAAACAGACTATGAAAATGCAATAGATGGAAATCATTTCGAAACTGATAATTTATATTCTGTTATTGTTTATTACAAAGGAAATAATGATAGATACCACAGAGTAATCGGAATATCCATTACCAATAGTTTGTATATTCAAAATTAAATGAAAAGAAAAGATTTAAAATACCGAGGTGAAAAATGCATCAATTGCGAGACCTCTCTTGATATAAGCGAAAAATATTGTCATGCTTGTGGCCAACTAAATTCAACTAAAAAATTAGATATCAAAGATTTTATTGAAGAGTTTTTTTCTAATTTTTATGCATACGATTCCAGGCTAAGAAATACATTTATTACGCTTTTTACAAAACCTGGAGTAGCTGCTCGAGAATTTTCAGAAGGTAAAAGACACCATCATGCTAATCCATTTCGTTTGTTTTTAAGCATTTCGATTGTTCTTTTTATAGTTATGGATTTTGGAAGTTCAATTAAAGAAACACCTTTAAAAACTAATGAGCCTAATAAAAACACCACAACAAACGATAGCTTAAAAACAAGTAAAGTTTTTAATCGAAATTCTGAAATTGTTGAAGTTGATTCAAAAACAGCAAAAGAATTTCATCGTGATTCAATATACAAAGCAAGCGAATTAGGAAATGATCCTGAAAACCTGAGTCATTTGAATTTAAAATTGACCATTTTTAGAAACTACAATATTAAAAATCCAAATTTATCAAATGAGGAGGCTTTAAAAAATCTTGGGTTCGAAAATAAAAATTTGAATCGTTATTTATATGAAAAAGCAAAAAATCTAAAATCAAATGATGTTTTAAGAGAAATGGGTGATTATTTACTAGCCAAATTACCATTCCTGATTTTTTTATCAATTCCTTTTATCGCAATTATCTTTTGGATTACCTTCTATGACAAAAAATTCAATTATACAGACCATTTAGTATTCTCTTACAACTTTTATTCATTCATGTTTGTCAGCTTAATTTTATTAGAAATAATTGGATTTATATCTACTGATATTTCTGAAATTTTAATTGGAGTCAGTTTTTCTATTTTGTTTCCAATTTACCTTTATAAATCTTTAAGAAATTTTTATCAAAACAGTCGTTGGAAAACAATTTTTAAATTCCTATTTTTGAACATATTATTCATACCCATTTCATTACTAGCTGTTTTCGTATTAATAGCAGTATCGATAATTTTATTTTAATATATGGTTAGTCAAATTACAAAAGGCATAAAAATTTCTGTTTTAACTAGTTTTGAAGGCACATACTTCAAAAACTACAAAATTCATTTTGCCTTTTCGTATTGTGTTACCATTGAAAACCAAAGTAAAGATTCGGTACAATTAAATACACGTCATTGGGAAATTTACGATGCACTCAACAACCTTGAAGTAGTAGATGGTGAAGGTGTAATTGGGAAAAAACCAGTTATTAAACCAGGTGAAAGTTATACTTATTCTTCTGGATGCTTACTTTCTTCTCCTCTTGGTGCTATGAAAGGCTATTTCAACATGGTAAACTTTACCTCAACCAGAAGTTTTAGAGTTACCATTCCAACTTTCAAGCTTAGTGCTCCTTTTGCTATTAACTAAATAGCAAACTAATCAGCTTAGCGTTATTTGTTATCGATAATTCAAAATATACTTTGTATTTTTGTAATCGTTTATGAATTTATCGTAAATCAAAGCACAAAATTGTCTAATCTCAAAATACAACACCATGTTAAAAG
>NZ_CALBSN010000191.1 GCF_937967675.1 uncultured Flavobacterium sp.
TTTTGTGGGGAGAGCAGGATTCGAACCTGCGAAGATGTAATCAGCGGATTTACAGTCCGCCCTCGTTGGCCGCTTGAGTATCTCCCCAAGCCATCTTGCTTATTTGATTAAGCGGTTGCAAATATAGAATTGTTTTTTATTCCTACAAAGGATTTTACCACTATTTTACATACTATTTTATAACATTCTGTAAATGAAAAACATAAAAAAATCTCCCTAAGGAGATTTTTAATAATAAGTTAAAAAACCTTTATTTTACTTCTAAAAGTGCTACCACTTTAGCGCGTAATGCATCACCTCTAAGATTTTTTGCTACAATATTTCCTTTAGCATCTAAAATAAAAGTTGCAGGAATTGATTCTACATTGTATTGTAGAGCAATTGGTTCTTTCCAATGTTTAAGATTTGAAACTTGTGGCCATAATAACCCATCCTTTGCAATAGCTTCTTTCCATTTAGAAGCTTCTTTGTCAAGAGAAACACCAATGATGTTTAAACCTTTGTCGTGAAACTCTTTGTATAAAGCCACTACATTAGGATTTTCTGCTCTACATGGTCCACACCAAGATGCCCAAAAATCAATAATAGTAACTTTACCTAGTGATTCTTTCAAAGAAATTGTTTTGCCTTCTGGTGAGGGAGCTGAAAAATTTGGTGCAGGTTTTCCAATCTTAACCCCAGTTATCTTTTTTAAAGCTGCTTTTATTTTGCTTCCGCTTTTTGTGTTTTGTATATTTACATCTAATCCTTCAAAATAAGTTTTTACTTCTTCAGGAGTTAAATATTGACGCACCAAGAAATTTTCTAAAAGTAAAACCGATAAATAAGCATCAGGATTTTCTTTAATAAATTTTTTAGAGTAAATATTCATCTCATCTTGAAACTTTCTGTATTCTTTTAAAAGACGATTTATCGTTGCAGTGTCCTGACTCATTTGTGCTTTTTGCATGATTGCATTATTGTCTTTTTCAAATTTTACAACTTTATCTGAAATTACTCTAGAATCAGTATTAAACTTTTGAAACATCTCATTGTTTGGAGTACCTCCTAAAGTTGATTTTTGTAAAGAATCTTTAACAATGTTTAATTCAATAGTACCATGTTCTAAAATTAACGGCATGTTAATTTGTTCGTTTTCAAATCTAACAAATCCTAAATCTAATTCCTTTGTAATGCCTCTTAATTCAAATTTTCCATCGGTTACAATAGCTGTGTCTTTAGCTATAGAACCTGTTTCGGTTTGTACTTCTAAAAATACTTTTTTTCCGTTTTTAATACCATTAGCCGTACCAGAAATAACAAACTCATTATCTTTTAAATTGTTACAACCAATAGCTAGTATGGCTGAAATAAATACAAATACTACTTTTTTCATCATTAAATATTAAATTTTTAGCAAATGTATTTAAAATATATTAGTTACAAAACATAAAAAAATGTTAGAAAATTAGCAAAAAACACTCAATCAATGTTTTGTAAATCAAAAATATAGTTGTAATTTTGCACACCTTTTGGCGAAAAAGCGTTTCCATTAGGAATCAATTATTTATGTAAAACACTGTTGCTGTTTTCTATTCGCATGATGAAACGCAAGAAACACAACATACAAATTTTTAATCAGCATGTCTGAAATTAACAAAACACAAGAAGAGTTTTTAGCGAATTTTAACTGGCATAACTATGCAGAAGGTATCGATGCAGTTGACGAGAAAAACTTACAAGAATTTGAAACTTTAGTAGAAAAAACTTTCATCTCTACAGGTGATGAAGAGGTTGTTGAAGGAGTTGTTGTAAGAATTACGGATAGAGATGCTATCGTTGATATCAACGCTAAATCTGAAGGTGTTATTTCTTTAAACGAGTTTCGTTACAATCCTAACTTAAAAGTTGGAGATAAAGTAGAAGTATTAATCGACGTTCGTGAAGACAAAACAGGTCAGTTAGTATTATCGCACAGAAAAGCTAGAACTATCAAAGCATGGGATAGAGTTATAGCTGCTAATGAAACAGGTGAAATCGTAAACGGTTTCGTAAAATGTAGAACTAAAGGAGGTATGATCGTTGACGTTTTCGGAATCGAAGCATTCTTACCAGGTTCTCAAATTGATGTAAAACCAATTCGTGATTACGATCAATATGTGAACAAAACTATGGAATTCAAAGTAGTTAAAATTAACCACGAATTCAAAAACGTAGTTGTATCTCACAAAGCACTTATCGAAGCTGATATCGAAGTTCAGAAAAAAGAAATTATCGGTCAGTTAGAAAAAGGTCAAGTATTAGAAGGTGTTGTTAAAAATATTACTTCTTACGGTGTATTCATCGACTTAGGAGGTGTTGACGGATTAATCCACATCACTGACTTATCTTGGTCAAGAATCAACCACCCATCTGAAGTATTAGAATTAGACCAAAAATTAAATGTTGTAATCCTTGATTTCGATGATGAGAAAACAAGAATTCAATTAGGTTTAAAACAATTACATGCTCATCCATGGGATGCTTTAGCTGCTGACTTAAAAGTTGGTGATAAAGTTAAAGGTAAAGTAGTTGTTTTAGCTGATTACGGTGCTTTCATTGAAGTTGCTGAGGGTGTTGAAGGTTTAATACACGTTTCTGAAATGTCTTGGTCTACTCACTTAAGATCAGCTCAAGATTTTATGAAAATTGGTGATGAGGTAGAAGCAGTTATCTTAACTCTTGATAGAGATGAAAGAAAAATGTCTTTAGGTATCAAACAAATGACACAAGATCCATGGACTGATATCACGGCTAAATACCCAGTAGGTTCTAAACACACTGGAATTGTTAGAAACTTTACTAACTTCGGAATTTTCGTAGAGTTAGAAGAAGGTATCGACGGTTTAGTATATATCTCTGATTTATCTTGGACTAAGAAAATCAAACACCCATCTGAATTTGTAAATGTAGGTGATAAATTAGACGTAGTTGTTTTAGAGTTAGACGTTGAAGGTCGTAAATTATCTTTAGGTCACAAACAAACTACTGCTAATCCTTGGGATAAATATGAAGATGCTTTCGCTGTTGGAACTATCCACAACGGAACAATTTCTGAAATTGTTGACAAAGGAGCTACTGTAGAATTTGGTGACGATATCGTTGCTTTCATTCCTACACGTCACTTAGAAAAAGAAGACGGTAAAAAATTGAAAAAAGGTGATACTGCTGACTTCAAAGTAATTGAATTCAATAAAGAATTCAAAAGAGTAGTAGCATCTCATACAGCTATCTTCAGAGAAGAAGAAGAGAAAAACGTTAAAGCTGCAACTGAAACTGCTTCAGCTCCAGCACAAACATCTACTTTAGGTGATAATAACGATATTCTTGCTGAATTAAAAGCTAAAATGGAAAAAGGAGGTAAATAATCTTTCTTTTTGTCATGCTGAACTCGTTTCAGCATTTATAAAATCAATCCCGAAAGAAATTTCGGGATTTTTTATTGTGTAGTATATTTGTTTATCGTAATATTGCAATATAATAATT
>NZ_CALBSN010000192.1 GCF_937967675.1 uncultured Flavobacterium sp.
AGAAACAATATAAAGGATTATGTCGTCTCATTACGAAGCACCCATTAGAAAACCTTTAGTAGTAGGAAGTAAATCTTACCACGATGTAACGGTAGATGTGGCTAGACCTGTAGAAGGTAGAGCAAACAAACAATGGTGGACAGTATTTTCAATCGCATTAGCCGCTTTCCTATGGGGATTAGGTTGTATGATTTATACCGTTACCACTGGTATTGGAACATGGGGATTAAATAAAACAGTAGGTTGGGCTTGGGATATCACCAATTTCGTTTGGTGGGTAGGTATCGGTCACGCCGGAACTCTTATCTCTGCCGTATTATTATTATTCCGTCAAAAATGGAGAATGGCGATTAACCGTTCTGCAGAAGCAATGACGATTTTCTCGGTAATGCAAGCAGGTTTATTCCCAATCATTCACATGGGTCGCCCATGGTTAGGTTACTGGGTATTACCAATCCCAAATCAATTCGGATCATTATGGGTGAATTTTAACTCACCATTATTATGGGACGTATTTGCAATTTCTACCTATTTATCAGTATCATTAGTTTTCTGGTGGACTGGTTTATTGCCTGACTTTGCTATGCTACGTGATAGAGCAGTAACTCCTTTTACCAAAAGAGTTTATTCTACCCTATCTTTTGGATGGTCTGGTAGAGCTAAAGACTGGCAACGTTTTGAAGAGGTTTCTCTTGTATTAGCTGGTTTAGCAACTCCTCTTGTACTTTCTGTACACACTATTGTATCCTTTGACTTTGCTACTTCTGTAATCCCAGGATGGCATACAACAATCTTACCTCCATACTTCGTTGCTGGAGCGATTTTCTCAGGATTCGCAATGGTAAATACGCTTCTTATCATCATGAGAAAAGTATCTAACCTAGAAGATTATATCACAATCCAACACATCGAATTAATGAACATCGTAATTATGATTACAGGTTCTATCGTAGGTTGTGCATATATTACGGAGTTATTCGTAGCTTGGTACTCTGGAGTTGAGTACGAACAATATGCATTCTTAAACAGAGCAACTGGTCCTTACTGGTGGTCATATTGGTTAATGATGACTTGTAATGTAATTTCTCCACAAGTAATGTGGTCTAAGAAAATTAGAACTAACATTATGGCGTCTTTTATCATCTCAATTGTGGTGAACGTAGGAATGTGGTTTGAGCGTTTCGTAATTATTGTAACTTCATTACACAGAGATTATTTACCATCATCATGGACTATGTTCCAACCAACTTTTGTTGATGCTGGTATTTACATCGGAACTATTGGATTCTTCTTCGTATTATTCTTATTATATTCTAGAAGTTTCCCTGTAATTGCTCAGGCAGAGGTTAAGACTATCTTAAAATCTTCAGGAGACAACTACAAGGCAGAAAGAGAACAACACGGTCATAATCATTCAGATAATCATTAATATCATGAGTAATAAAGTAATACACGCTATATATAATGATGATGATATTTTAATGGATGCTGTTAAACAAACAAGAGCAGCTCATCATCATATTGAAGAAATTTATACACCATTTCCTGTTCACGGATTGGACAAAGCTATGGGTTTAGCACCTACAAGACTAGCTATCTGTGCATTTATTTATGGTTTAGTTGGACTTTCAATTTATACTACATTGATGAATTTTGTAATGATAAATGATTGGCCTCAAGATATTGGTGGAAAACCAAGTTTTAGTTATATTGATAACATGCCTGCATTTGTGCCTATTATGTTTGAAGGAACTGTTTTTTTTGCAGCTCACTTAATGGTTATCACTTTTTATATGAGAAGTAAATT
>NZ_CALBSN010000193.1 GCF_937967675.1 uncultured Flavobacterium sp.
CACGGTCTTTTTTCTCTTTCATTTCTACTTCAGAAGCTGCTCCAACATATAAAACGGCAACACCACCAGCTAATTTAGCTAAACGCTCTTGCAATTTTTCTCTATCGTAATCAGAAGTGGTTGTTTCGATTTGCGATTTAATTTGGTTTACTCTTGCTTTGATGTTTTCAGCATCACCAGAACCGTTTACAATTGTAGTATTGTCTTTATCAATTGTAATGTTTTCTGCAGTTCCTAACATATCTAAAGTAGCATTTTCTAATGAATATCCACTTTCTTCAGCAATTACGGTTCCTCCAGTTAAGATGGCGATGTCTTCTAACATAGCTTTTCTTCTGTCTCCAAAACCTGGAGCTTTAACTGCAGCAATTTTTAATCCACCACGTAATTTGTTTACTACTAATGTTGCTAATGCTTGTCCGTCAACATCTTCAGCAATAATCAACAATGGTCTTCCTGATTGAGCTACTGGTTCTAAAACTGGTAATAATTCTTGTAAGTTAGATATTTTTTTGTCGTAAAGTAAAACATATGGATTGCTTAATTCCGCCACCATTTTGTCAGCATCCGTTACAAAGTAAGGCGATAAATAACCTCTGTCGAATTGCATTCCTTCTACAACATCTACATAAGTATCTGTTCCTTTTGCTTCTTCTACAGTGATAACCCCTTCTTTACCTACTTTTGAGAAAGCAGTAGCAATTAAATCACCAATAGTTTCGTCATTGTTAGCCGAAATAGAAGCTACTTGTTTGATTTTATCTGAAGAATCATCAACTGAAACCGCTTGTTTGCCTAATTCAGCAACAATAGTTTCTACGGCTTTGTCAATTCCTCTTTTTAAATCCATTGGATTTGCTCCAGCAGCAACGTTTTTCAAACCTTCTTTCACGATTGCTTGAGCCAAAACGGTTGCAGTCGTTGTTCCGTCACCAGCTAAATCATTGGTTTTAGAAGCTACTTCTTTTACCATTTGAGCACCCATATTCTCTAATGGATCTTGTAATTCGATTTCTTTTGCAACAGAAACACCATCTTTCGTTACTGTTGGTCCACCAAATGATTTTGAAATAATTACATTTCTTCCCTTTGGACCTAAAGTTACTTTTACTGCATTTGCTAATGCGTCAACACCACGTTTTAAACCATCGCGTGCTTCAATGTCGAATTTTATATCTTTTGCCATTTTAATTTTTTGTTTAAATGTTATTGATTAATCTGTGATTAAAGAATTGCGTAAATTTCGTCTTCTCTCATAATTAGGTAATCTTTACCTTCATATTTGAATTCTGTTCCTGAATATTTACCATATAAAACGGTATCTCCAACTTTTACAGACATAGTGTAATCTTTTTTGCCATTTCCCACGGCTACAACAGTACCTTTTTGTGGTTTCTCTTTTGCAGTGTCTGGAATGATGATTCCTGAAGCTGTTGTAGTTTCTGCTGCTATTGGAGCAATTACTACACGATCTGAAATAGGTTTAATGTTTAATGACATAATTGTATATATTTTGTTTATTAAAATTAATTTGTTGCTTGTTGTTTTTCAGAAATTGTGCCAAAGCGATTTTCTGACAATTTTTCTGTAAAAAAAATGCCAGCACTGACATGCTGGCATTTTATATATTTTATCAATTCTTATTTTGTAGAATCTGTTGCCACTGGTGCTGGTGTAGCAGCAGGAGCAGCTTGTTTTGCAGCTTCTGGAGTTGTTGGAATTGTAGTTGTAGGAACAACTGACTCATCATCACCTAAAACTTTAGAACCTGATGCAGTACCATTAAAACTTAAACTAGAAAGTAAAATTAATGCAATTAAAATTCCTCCTAATGTCCAAGTACTTTTATCCAAGAAATCGGTTGTTTTTTGAACTCCACCTAATTGTTGTGAACCACCAAATGAAGAAGATAAACCTCCTCCTTTAGGGTTTTGAACCATAATAGCTAATATTAATAAAAAACAAACAATTGTTATCGCAATTAAAAAACCTGTGAATCCCATAATTAATTATTATTTTGTTGTAAATTTTTGATTTCATTTATTCGGTCTGCAAAGAAACTACTTTTTTCTGGATATTTCAAAATTAAAATTTCATAAGCTTGAATCGCTTTTGTGTATTTTTTTTGTTCCAAATATACTTTTGCTAGAGTTTCTGTCATTAGATGTGTAGGTTCTTCAACGCTTTTACTAATGTTTGCAGGTGTTTTTGTGTTTTCCTTTACTGGAGCAATTTTCGGATTAGCTTCAATAAATTTATCTATTATCTCTAATTTTTTTTGTTTTTCGGGGTCAATTTGAGATGTTTTCTCCTCATTTTCTCGAGCAATTGGAGAAATTTTTGTCAATTGTAACCATTCTTGAAAGGAATGTCTTTCATTTTGAGTAAAAAGAAATGGTTTGCCAAGTTCTAGTTTTTCTTCAGAAGTTGGTTCTGTTATTTCTGTTTCTTCAGAAGTTGATGTAGTTTCAATCTCAGCTAAAACTATTACTTCTTCCATTTGATGTACTTCAATATCTAACAATGATCTTTGAATTTCATCTATCTTTTCCTGTTGAATCGCTGTGAAATTATCAGAAGTTATAAATTCAAATAAAATGGTTCTATCCGTAGTATAAGCTGCTGTTTTTTTTAATTCGTAATTGTATCTAAAACTCTCCTGATTGAACAATCCTTTTAAATGTAAAGCTCTTGCCGCTTGAAAATAAGGAAACAGCAAAACTACATTCTCTAAAGCTATGGTTTGCTTTTCGTTTATAGTTTCGGGCTTATTTAAAAGATATGTTAAATCGGATATGTTCAAAATTTACAAATTAATTACCACTTAGCTAATGATTCATTAAATATATCTTGTGTTATTCGTTCAAAAATAACATCTAATGCCGTTGTTAATTGAGAACCAACCAATTGCTGATTGGCATCAAAATCATAGAAGAATGAAAAACGTTTTTCAAAATTATCGTCTTCTTTGTTTCTGTTGGTAAATTGAACCATCACCGTTATTGTTAAACGGTTTTGTGCTGCTTTTTGATCTGCAGTTGCCGTCATAGGAGTAATGCGGTAATCTACAATTTCACCCTCATAAAGTAATTCACCTTCTTGACTTACTAAGGTTAAGTTGGTTTGACTTTGAATAATGTCTTGTAATTTTAAGGTAAAAGTTCTTTCAATACCTGGTTCAATCAAGGGAGCATTGTTTTGAAAGTAATTTACTTGAAAAGTTTTTGCATTTACTGGACTTGCTCCGGTAAAGTTGTAAATTCCACAACTATTCAAAACGAATGAAAATACAAGTATTAATGTTATGATGAAATATCTCATTATAAATCGTATTGTTTGATTTTTCTATAAAGTGTTCTTTCGGAAATTCCTAATTCATCTGCTGCTGCTTTTCGTTTTCCTTTATTTCGTTCTAAAGATTTTTTGATTAATTCAATTTCTTTAGCTTCTAAACTTAACGTTTCTTCTTCGTCAACGGTTTCAGCGAATAAATAATTTTCATCGTCATCGTCTTCAAATTCTTCTTGAATCAAATTGTTTTGATTTGGAAGCATTTCAACTCTTGGTTCTTCTTCAAATATAGTATTTTCTTCGAGTTTACCATATATTTTTTGAATTAATCCTTTATTGGCTTCTTGAACTTTTGAACTTCCATTTTGCATCAACTCTAATGTCAATTTCTTTAAATCGTTCAAATCGCTCTTCATATCAAAAAGAACTTTGTACAAAATTTCTCTTTCGTTACTAAAATCACTTTCCGATTTTTTGCTTCCTATTACTGATGGCAAATTTGGATTTTCCATTGGTAAATAGGAAAGAAGTGTTTGCGATGAAATCTCCCGTTTCGTTTCTAAAACAGAAATTTGTTCCGCCACATTTCGCAATTGACGAATATTTCCGCTCCAACGATATTTTAAAAGTAACTCCACTGCGCTGTCATCCAATTTAATTGGCGGCATTTTATATTTGTGAGCAAAGTCAGAAGCAAATTTTCTAAACAACAAATGAATATCATCTTTTCGCTCGCGAAGTGGTGGCAATGCAATTTCAACCGTACTCAGACGATAATATAAATCTTCACGGAATTTCCCTTTTTCAATCGCATCAAACATATTTACATTCGTAGCCGCTACAATACGAACATTCGTTTTTTGTACTTGTGATGAGCCCACTTTAATAAATTCACCATTTTCTAAAACACGTAATAAACGCACTTGAGTGGTTAAAGGTAATTCGCCGACTTCATCCAAAAATATAGTTCCGCCATCAGCTACCTCAAAATAACCTTCACGTGTGTTAGTCGCTCCAGTAAACGAACCTTTTTCATGACCAAAAAGTTCACTGTCAATCGTTCCTTCTGGAATAGCTCCACAGTTTACGGCAATATATTTTCCATGTTTTCTGTGTGAAAGGGCGTGAATGATTTTTGGAATACTTTCTTTTCCAACACCACTTTCACCTGTTACCAATACCGAAATATCTGTTGGAGCTACCTGAATGGCTTTCTCCACAGCACGATTGAGTTTTGGGTCGTTCCCAATAATTTCAAATCGTTGTTTTATAGCTTGTACTGATTCCATTTTTTTATTTTTTTTGCCACGGATTAAAGGATTTTCACGGATTAATTAAAATACTAATCTTTTATGTTGTAGTGATTTGTTTTGAAAATTCACCAATAATCCAATTTCTGATTCTGAAAGTTTCATATAATTCAATACTTGTGCAGTATGTTCTCCTGAAAATTCTTTTACTGCTTTCACTTCTAAAACAATATCTTCATTTACAATGAAATCAGCATAAAATTTATGTGGTAATATAACTCCTTTATATTCGATTGAAAATTCTTTTTCTCTCTCAAAAGGAAGATTATTTGCTTTAAATTCTATCTCTAACGCATCTTTATAAACTACTTCAAGTAATCCTGGACCAAGATTTCTGTGAACTTCCATACAAATACCAATAATTTTAAAAGTTTCTTCTTCTCTATAAAGTCCCATATTGAAATCCGTGTTAATCTTTTAATCCGTGGCTTATATTTTTAGTTCATTACAGTTGAGTAACCAACCGCTTCTCCAATTAATGTTGCAGCGGTACAATCTGTGATTTTTACCATTACGAATTCGCCTACTTTGTAATTTTCTTTTGGAAAAACTACTACGGTGTTTTGAGAATTTCTACCGCTCCAGTGAGCATCTGAACGTTTAGATTCTTTTTCAATTAATACTTCTACTTCTTGACCGATGAAACGTTGCGTTCTTTCTAAACCAATTCTTTGTTGTAAGTCGATGATTTCATTTAAACGTCTTTTCTTTACTTCTTCTGGAACATCGTCTTCCATTTTTCTAGCGGCTAAAGTTCCTGGACGTTCTGAATACGCAAACATAAATCCGAAATCATATTTCACATATTCCATTAAACTCAATGTGTCTTGATGATCTTCTTCCGTTTCTGTTGGAAAACCAGCAATCATATCTTGCGACAATGAAATATCTGGAATAATCGAGTATATTTTATCAATCAACTCCATGTACTCTTCACGCGTATGTTGACGATTCATTTCTTTTAAAATTCGGGTACTACCACTTTGAACAGGTAAGTGAATGTATTTGCAAATGTTATGGTGTTTCGCCATAGTTTCAATCACTTCCACATGCATGTCTTGCGGATTAGAAGTTGAGAATCTAAAACGCATTTTTGGAAACAACGTAGCACATTTGTCTAATAATTGAGCAAAATCAACTGCAGTCGCTTTTTGCATATCAGTCGCCTTATCGAAATCTTTCTTTAAACCACCGCCATACCAAAGGTAACTGTCTACATTTTGTCCTAATAAAGTCACTTCTTTGAAACCTCTATCGTACAAATCTTGGATTTCATCATAAATACTTTGTGGTTCACGACTACGCTCACGACCACGTGTAAAAGGAACAACGCAAAACGTACACATGTTATCACAACCTCTTGTAATCGAAACGAAAGCATTAACTCCGTTGCTGTTTAAACGAACAGGAGCAATGTCTCCATACGTTTCTTCTTTTGAAAGAATTACGTTGATGGCATCTCTTCCTTCTTCAACTTCAGCCAATAAATTAGGTAAATCTTTGTAAGCATCGGGTCCAACCACCATGTCTACAATTTTTTCTTCCTCTAAAAACTGACTTTTCAAACGTTCTGCCATACAACCTAAAACTCCAACTTTCATGGTTGGATTTATTTTCTTTACCGCGTTGTATTTTTCTAAACGCTTGCGAATTGTTTGCTCCGCTTTATCACGAATAGAACAAGTATTTACCAAAACTAAATCAGCGTCTTCTAGATTTTGAGTGGTATTATATCCGTTTTCATAAAGAATAGATGCTACAATTTCACTGTCCGAAAAATTCATTTGGCAACCATAACTCTCTATAAAAAGTTTTTTTGTATTTCCTTCTTTTTGGTCAAGTACTAAACTCTGACCTTGTTTGTTTTCATCAATTACCTTTTCCATATCAAAGATTTCCATTAAATCAGTCCGCAAAGATAATACTAAATTATAAAATCTGACAAGATGGCAGAAAAGGTTTAACAGGATTTTTTAAATTATTTTTTTCTCTATTTCTAAGTAGCCGTTTTACATGGATTTTATACCTATATATATAGGATTAATTTGACTGATATTTTGGTTAATTATAGGTAAAAAAATATTCACGATGTTAAAATTTAAAAAAAACCTATACTTTTGCGATTCAAAAAAATGTGAAATGGCAAAGAATTTAGTAATCGTTGAGTCACCTGCAAAAGCAAAAACCATCGAGAAATTTCTAGGAAGTGAGTATCAAGTAGAGTCGAGTTATGGACATATTGCCGACTTACCTTCGAGAGAAATTGGAGTAGATGTAGAAAATGGGTTTAAACCGAAATATGAAGTTTCGGCAGATAAAAAAGCATTGGTGACCAAATTAAAAGGATTAGCTAAAAATGCCGAAATGGTTTGGTTGGCTTCCGATGAAGATCGTGAAGGAGAAGCAATTTCTTGGCACTTAGCAGAAGAGTTGAAATTAAAACCAGAAAAAACAAAACGTATCGTTTTTCACGAAATCACGAAATCGGCTATTCAAAAAGCAATTGAAAATCCGAGAGGAATAGATTACAACTTAGTAAACGCACAACAAGCGCGTAGAGTTTTAGACAGATTAGTAGGTTACGAATTATCGCCTGTACTTTGGAAAAAAGTAAAAGGGGGATTATCGGCTGGTCGAGTGCAATCAGTTTCGGTTCGTTTGATTGTAGAACGTGAGAGAGAAATTCAAGATTTCAAACCAGAAGCTTCTTACAGTATTACGGCAGAATTTACAAACGAAGCTGGAAAAACATTCAAAGCAAAATTACCTAAGAACTTCGCGACCAAAAAAGAAGCAGAAGATTTCTTAGCTAAAAATATAGGTTCGTCTTACAAAGTAGGAGATTTAGAAACCAAACCCACAAAAAAATCACCAGCAGCCCCTTTTACCACTTCAACGTTGCAACAAGAAGCAGCCAGAAAATTGTATTTACCTGTTGGAATTACCATGCAAATTGCACAACGTTTGTACGAAGCCGGACTTATTACTTATATGAGAACGGATAGTGTGAATTTATCGCAAGAAGCTATGGTAGCAGCTCAAGCTGAAATTACAAGTTACTACGGAAAGGAATTTTCGAAACCAAGAAATTTCAATACCAAATCAAAAGGAGCACAAGAAGCGCACGAAGCGATTCGTCCAACAGATATGTCAAGACATACAGTGGATATCGATAGAGATCAAGCGCGTTTGTACGAATTGATTTGGAAAAGAACATTGGCTTCTCAAATGAGCGATGCGGAATTAGAGAGAACTAATGTAAAAATCGAAGCAAGCAATCATTCGGAAACCTTTACAGCAACTGGAGAAGTTATTAAATTTGAAGGTTTCTTAAAAGTGTATTTAGAAGGCAATGACGACGATGATGAAGAACAAGAAGGAATGTTGCCTGCTTTAAAAGTAAACGAAAAACTTACAAATAATTATATCACGGCTACGGAGCGTTTTTCGCGTCCGCCAAGTCGTTATACTGAAGCTTCTTTGGTGAAAAAATTAGAAGAATTAGGAATTGGTCGTCCGTCAACGTATGCGCCAACTATTTCTACTATTATCGCTAGAACGTATGTTGAAAAAGGAAGTTTCGAAGGTCAAGAAAGAAAATACAACCAATTGATGTTAAAAGCTGGGGAAGTAAAATCGCAAGTTTTAACGGAGAATGTAGGTTCAGATAAAGGAAAATTAGTTCCAACGGATATCGGAATTATCGTGAATGATTTCTTGGTGAAGAACTTCAATACGATTTTAGATTATAATTTCACAGCTAAAGTGGAGCAAGATTTCGACGAAATTGCAGAAGGAAAAGTAGATTGGGCTAAAATGATGAACGATTTCTACAAACACTTCCATCCCAATGTAGTTGATGTAGAGAAAAATGCAGACAGAGAAAGCGGTGAAAGAATCTTAGGAGTACATCCAGTTTCAGGGAAACAAGTTTCGGTTCGTTTAGGAAAATATGGAGCAATGGCTCAAATAGGTGATTCCGATGATGAAAACAAACAATTTGCAAGTTTACGTCAAGATCAAAATATTGGAAATATCACTTTGGAAGAAGTATTGAATTTATTTTTACTTCCAAAACAATTAGGTACATATAAAGGAGAAGAAATTGAAGTGAACAATGGTCGTTTTGGACCTTATGTTCGTTTTGGTTCTCAATTTATTTCCTTACCAAAAGGAATGGATCCAATGGATGTTACCATGGAAACGGCTCAAGGTTTAATTGATGAGAAAGTACAAGCGGATGCACCAATTGGAACATATGATGGATTACCAATTCAAAAGGGTGTTGGGCGTTTTGGACCTTTCATTAAATGGAATGGAATGTTTATCAATGTAAATAAAAAATACAACTTCGATAATTTATCGCAATCAGATTTAAACGAGTTAATCGAAGAAAAACAACAAAAAGACATTGATAAAGTAATTCACGATTGGAAAGAAGAAGGAATCAAAGTGGAAAAAGCACGTTGGGGTCGTTCTGTAATTACAAAGGGCAAAATCAAAATTGAATTGAGCAAAGATGTTGATGCTTCTAAATTAACGTTGGCACAAGTTCAAGAAATGATAGAAAAGAAAACTCCTGCTAAAAAGACGGCAACAAAAAAAGCACCAGCTAAGAAAACAACCGCTAAAAAGAAATAAGCAATGGTTTTTGATTTTTTACAACCTATTTCAACTGCTGTAGAAGAATACATTGCAACATTATCCAATCAGACATTGGGAAAGAAAGTGGTGTTTCATACCCAAACCGATTTCCCGGTTTTGGACAATGTTGCTATAGCTATAATCACTGTTAATGAATTTAGAGGAAGTGAAAAAGACAATGATGATTTTTCTTTTGACGACTTTAGAAAGAAATTTTACAGTCTTTTTCCAGGAAATTGGAATACTACTATAGTTGATTTAGGAACCATAGAGGCTGGAGCAAGCATTGAAGATACATATTTTGTTGTAAAAAGTTTAGTAGCTGAGTTGATAAAGAAACGAATTATTCCAGTTGTTATAGGTGGAAGTCAAGATTTAACTTATCCAATGTATCGCGGTTATGATAATTTAGATCAAATGGTAAATATTGTTTCGGTAGATAATCAATTTGATTTTTCGAAAGAGAATAAGTTGGATTCAGAATCATATCTCTCAAAAATTGTTATTGAAGAGCCTAACAATCTTTTTAATTACAGTAACTTAGGCTTTCAAACGTATTTTAATTCGCAAGAAGAAATCGATTTAATCGAGAAATTATATTTTGAAGCTTATCGTTTAGGAGAAGTTTCAAATAATATTGCAGTGGCAGAACCCGTTTTTAGAGATGCTGATTTAGTTAGTATTGATATGCATTCGGTTCAATCGTCATATTCCGGAAATTTTGATATTTTTAATCCAAATGGATTTACAGGAAAAGAGATTTGTGCACTAACTCGTTATGCAGGAATAAGTGATAAAGTGACTTCTTTTGGGATTTTTAATTTTAATCCAAATGGAAATGAAGTTTTTTTGACCGCTCAAATGTTGTGGTATTTTATTGAAGGATTTTGTTTTCGCTCTCATGAGTATCCATTTGGTACAAAAGATAGCTATATAAAATATATTGTTCCTATTGAGGATGAAGAATTAATCTTTTATAAGAGTAATAAAACAGAAAGATGGTGGATTGAAATACCTTTTTTAACTAACGTTAATAATAAATTAAAAAGAAATACGTTATTGCCTTGTACACATGAAGATTATTTAGCTGCATGTGAACAGGAAATTCCAGAAAGATGGTGGAAAGCCCAAAGAAGAAATGTTGTTTAAAAAGACTATTTTTCAAACGGTTAACTAATGTTAAAAATTATATAATTTTAAATTTTAATATTTTTTACACGTTTTTGAAAAAAATGTTGTTTTTTTCAAAATTATTGAATAGGTTTACGCCCTTAAATAGAAATTACATTTAACCCAAGTTTATATGAAGAAGTTTGTTGCATTTTCAGCAATTTTGTCATTGTTTATCAGTTGTGGTAAAGGCGATAAAGGAGAATTAGTAGGAGTTAAAGGGAGAAAATGGCATCCCGAAAAACCTTACGGAATGACATTGGTTCCTGGAGGCGCTTTTATTATGGGTAAAGCGGATGATGATTTAGCTAATATTCAAGACGCACCTACTAAAACTGTTACAGTTCGTTCCTTTTACATGGATGAAACTGAGATTACTAATAAAGAATATCGTCAATTTGTTGAATGGGTCAAAGATTCAACGATTAGAACTCGATTAGCTATTTTGGCTGATGAACAAGGTCAAAAACCAGGATCAGGAGGAGGTAAAGGAGGAAGTATTGGAGATTTTGCTTTTGCAGATGTTGATCCAGAGAAAATGACTCCTTACGATAAGTACATGTATGAAAATTATTATAGTGTAGGTACTGATGATGATATTTATGCTGGAAGAAAACTGAATAGAAAGGTGAAACTTGTAAAAGAGCCTTCTAAATATCCAGATGAGTTTTATGTTGAAGTTATGGATTCAATGTATTTGCCAGAATCTGAATCTTATAATGGTCTTAAAACTATTGATGTTTCAAAATTAAAATTCAAGTACAATCAGGTTGATTTAAATAAAGCGGTAAAAAAGAAAGGACGTAAGAATTTTTATGAAGATGCTCCGCCTATCGAAATTTATCCTGATACAACGGTTTGGATAAAAGATTTTGCTTACTCATATAATGAGCCAATGCATAATGATTATTTTTGGCATCAAGCTTATGGAGAATACCCAGTTGTGGGTGTTTCTTGGAATCAAGCTAAAGCATTTTGCGCTTGGAGAACAATGTATAAAAACGCATATATTAAAAAGAAAAAAGGTAGAGATCAAGTAAACTCATTCCGCTTGCCAACAGAAGCTGAATGGGAATATGCTGCAAGAGGTGGAATTGAAAGTGGTACATATCCTTGGGGTGGTCCTTATGCTAAAAACGATAGAGGTTGTTTTATGGCTAACTTCAAACCTAATCGTGGAGATTATGCTGCAGATGGTGCTTTGTATACAGTAGAAGCAAAATCTTATGAGCCTAATGAGTTTAATCTTTACAACATGGCTGGAAATGTTTCTGAATGGACAGAATCTTCTTACTATGCAGAAGCTTATGAATTCGTTTCTACAATGAATCCACATGTAGCTGACAAGAAAAATCAGAGAAAAGTTGTTCGTGGTGGTTCATGGAAAGATGTTGCGTACTTCTTACAGGTATCTACTCGCGATTACGAATATGCTGATTCAGCAAGAAGTTATATAGGGTTTAGAACCGTTCAGGATTACATGGGTACAGCGTCTACAGGAAATAGACCTAAATAGTATTTAACCAATTTTATTATATATTTAACTTAACTAACTAAAATTTATTTATTATGGCAATTTTAAGCAAAAAAGCAATGGGGTTCCTTTATGGAATGGGAGCAGCGGTAGTAATTATCGGAGCATTATTTAAACTTCAACACTGGACAGGGGCTGATATCATGCTTATTGTAGGGCTTGTGACTGAAGCATTTATCTTTGCTTTATCAGCTTTTGAACCTGTTGAAAAAGAATTAGATTGGTCTTTAGTGTATCCTGAATTGGCAGGTGGTGAAGCTAAGGCTAAAGATAAAAAGGCAGAAAATCCAGCTGATGCTCAAGGTTTATTGTCTCAAAAACTTGACAATATGTTGAAAGAAGCTAAAATTGATGGAGAATTAATGGCTAGCTTAGGAAATAGCATCAAAAACTTTGAAGGAGCTGCTAAATCTATTTCTCCAACGGTTGATGCAATGGCTGGTCAAAAGAAATACGCAGAGGAAATGTCTACTGCTGCTGCTCAAATGGAAGCTTTAAATAATTTATACAAAATTCAATTAGAAAGTGCTGATAGAAATGCACAAGCTAATCAAGAAATTGCTGAAAACGCTGCTAAATTAAAAGAGCAAATGCAATCAATGACATCTAACATTGCTTCATTGAATGCAGTTTATGGTGGTATGTTGTCTGCTATGAGTAACAGAGGATAATTAGTTTTATCATTATACATTTATTAATTACAAAACTAATTTAAAAAGAAATGGCAGGAGGAAAATTAACCCCTAGACAGAAGATGATTAACCTGATGTACTTGGTTTTCATCGCAATGTTGGCATTAAACATGTCAAAAGAAGTGTTATCTGCGTTTGGTAATTTTAACGATAAATTTACCGAATCTAACATTTTGACTGATAAATCTAATGAAACATTATTGACGGCTTTAAACACAAAAGCAAGTGATGAACCTGCTAAATATGCTGAGCCAGCAAAAAAAGCAAAAGAAGTAGCTAAAATTTCTAAAGATTTTGTTTCTTTTTTAGAAAGTGTTAAATCTGAAGTTGTTGAAGGTTTTGAGCCTAACGAGAATGGTAAATTACCTTTTGAATCTATGGATAAATCAACAATTGATGAAAAATGGTTTCAAGGTGATGGATATAGTCCAAGAGGTACTGAAATTGTTTCTAAAATAGATAAATATGTTGCTGATATCAAAAAGGTATTAGGAAATGATGTAAAATATATTCCTTTCATAAAAGAAGTTGAAAAGAAATTTTCTACTGCAGATATTGCAAATAAGGAGGGTGTTAAAATTAAATTTTTAGACTACAAGGCTAAAGGTTTTCCAGCAGTATCTACTTTGACATTTTTAACTGCAATGCAAAATGATGTTAAAAATACTGAAGCTGGTGCTTACAATTTATTTTTAGGTAATGCCTTACAATCTGCTGCATCAATGAAAAACTTTCAAGCTATTGTTGTTTTAGAAAAAAATGCTTATTTTCAAGGTGAAACAGTTAAAGGTAAGGTTGTTTTAGGTCGTTATGATGCTAATACTGTTCCAACATCTTTCAATGGTCCCGGAAAAATTGAAAATGGTCAAGCTGTAATTTCTACAACTGCTGGTTCAATCGGAGAACAAAAGATTTCTGGTAAATTTGGTTTCTTAGAAGATGGTAAAGAAATTCCATTAAGCTTTGAAGGTACTTACGTTGTAGTTCCAAGACCTAATCAAGCAATTATTTCTGCTGACAAAATGAACGTTGTTTACCGTGGTGTTCCTAACCCTATTTCTATTTCTGTTCCTGGAATTGCATCTAATAAAGTAAATGCAAATGCGCAAGGAATGTCTAAAGTAGGTGATGGTAAATTCATGTTAAAACCAGGTTCAGGAAGTGAAGTTAAAATTAATGTTAGTGCAACTATGCCTGATGGTAAAACAATGTCAAGTGCACAAGTTTTCAGAATTAAAGGTTTACCTGCACCAACAGGAAAAGTTGGTGGTTTAGATAAGAACAAAGGTCCAAAAAGTAATTTAGAAGTTTGTTCTGTTACTGCTGCTATGGAAGATTTTGATTTTCCTGTGACTGTTAATGTAACACAATTTAATATTAAAGTTCCTGGACAACCTACTGTTGTAGTTTCTGGAAATAAAATGGATTCAAGAGCCAGAGCTGCAATAGCTAAGGCCTCTAAAGGAGATATTGTTATAATTTCTGAAATTAAAGCAAGTTTCGTTGGTATTGATCAAGTTGCAAAACGTGTTTCACCTTGTACTTACGAAATACAATAATTTAAAATAATTTGTGTTTATTCATTAAACCAAATAAAAAATAAATAGAATGAATTGGAGAAATAGTATTGCAATTTTAGTTTTAGGATTATGTTCTACTACTTTTGCACAGTCAAATTTATTAAATGCAAAAACTCCTGACCAAATAGGAAAAAAGACGGAGGCTGAATTAAGTGCAGATAATGATAAACCGCTACCTTACGGTTATGTTCATGATAGAGATATCTTGATGGGAAAACGTATTTGGGAAGTTATTGATCTCGATGAAAGAGTGAATTTTCCACTTTATTTTCCTGTTGAAGGAGATGTAATGACATCTCCTGATAGAAGACCTCTTTATAATGTACTAGTAAAAGGAATTAAAGATGGTACTATTACTGAAGTGTATGACTCAAGTTATTTTACTACTAAAAAAACTTTAAAAGACATCGAAGCTTCATTGTTTAAAGTTGATACTACTGATGTAGGTCGTGAACAAATGAACGAAGATATTGAGGCTTACAGAAAAGGTACTAAAAAGATTTCTGAAGAGTATATCAGAAAAACTGAAATTGAAGCTTACAACGTAGATGCTTATAAAATTGTTGGTTATTGGTATTTCGATAAAAGACAAGGCGAATTAAAATACCGTTTATTAGGTATTTGTCCTGTTGTACCAGATGTTTATGAAATGGATAATCCTAACCCAGAAATGGTTGAATTATTTTGGGTTTATTTCCCATCAGCAAGAGATATTCTACATGAAGCAAAAGCTTTTAATAACAGAAATTCTGCTATGCCTTTTACTTTCGATCATTTGTTAAATGCTCGTCGTTTTAATGGTATGATTTATTTAGAAGAGAATGTATATGGTGATCGTATGATAAAAGATTACATGAAGGAAAATTCTCAAATGCAATTATTAGAATCTGATCGTGTTAAAGAGAAGATTCGTGATTTTGAACAAGACATGTGGAATTATTAATAGTATTTCTCCAATTTCATTTAAAAAACTCTTACCATTTGGTAAGAGTTTTTTAATTTTACACCATGATAGATTTTATAATCGTTGGAAATGGTTTAGCCGGAATTTCATTTGCTGAAATTGCTTTGCAAAACAATAAATCAATTTTTGTTTTTGATAACAATTCGCAACCTTCTTCTCGTGTTGCTGGTGGATTATATAACCCAGTAGTTTTAAAAAGATTCAGTGAAGTATGGAAAGCAAAGGAACAAATTGATTTTGCTTTCCCTTTATACCATAAAATTCAATCCAAATTGAATGTAGTCTTCGATTTTGAATTGCCAATTCTTCGAAAATTGTATTCGGTTGAAGAGCAAAATAATTGGTTTCAAGCTGCAGATAAGCCAAATTTAGCTCCTTTTTTAGATGCTAAATTAGTCACAACTTCTTATGAAAATATTGCTTCTCCATTTAACTATGGAAAAGTCAATCATACCGGTTATTTAGAAATCTCAACTTTAATTGAAGCTTATACTAAATATTTGCAAGGCTTAAATTGTTTTTCTAATGAAGGTTTTAACTATGCTAAAATCGAATTTTTAGAATACGGAATTCAATATAAAGACATAAAAGCTAAACACATCATTTTTGCAGAAGGTTTTGGATTACATGCCAATCCTTATTTTAATGATTTGCCTTTGGATGGAACCAAAGGTGAATTACTGATCATCAAAGCACCCAATTTAGATTTAGGTGTGGTTATAAAATCAAGTGTATTTATACTTCCAATTGGAAATGATTTGTATAAAGTCGGGGCTACTTATGATTGGAAAGACAAAACGAATACTCCAACAGAGGAAGGAAAACAGGAATTAATCGAAAAATTATCCGAATTAATATCATGCGATTTTGAAGTTGTGAAGCATTTTGCAGGTGTTCGTCCTACAGTTAAAGATAGAAGACCATTAGTTGGTACTCACCCAGAATATTCTCATTTGCATGTTTTAAATGGTTTAGGAACTCGAGGTGTAATGCTCGGACCTTATTTGGCTAATGAGTTATTTCAGCATATAGAAAAAAACATTCCTTTAGAAAAGGAAATTGATATAATAAGATGCTATAAAAAAAACCGAAACTAATTTGTTTCGGTTTTTTAATTATCTAAGTGTGGCTTTCTTTTCGCCCTTGTGTTGTTTCCAATCTTTGTCGTAACTCATGAACAGATTTATCCATATATTTCTAGATAATCTCATAATTACCGGCATAAATACTATTAAAGTAATGATTATTGCGATAAAATTGTTTACCAAATTCTTTTCTCCAACAAAGAAATAAGTGATAATAAATGCAGCTACGCCAAACGCAATTCCTAAGGCATAACTTACATACATAGCCCCATAAAAAAATGAGGGTTCAATTTTATATTTAGTTCCACAATGACTACAATTTTCATGCATTTTGTACACATTTAGAACATTATACGGATTTTTGTCTAAATACATGCTTTCTTCATGGCAAGTTGGACAACTTCCTGTTAAAATACTATTTAATTTGGATCCTTTTTTTAACATTTGCAAAATATTTTACACAAAGGTACAATAACTAACAATTCTTTGTGTAACAATTGTAACAATCAATATGCTAAACATACATAATTTATCGGTTTCATTTGGTGGAACCTATCTTTTTGAAGAAGTAACTTTTAGATTAGGTTCTGGTGACAGAGTAGGTCTTGTTGGGAAAAATGGTGCAGGAAAATCAACCATGTTGAAAATGCTTGCGGGTGATTTTAAACCAGACAGTGGAACTATTGCAACTGAAAAAGAAGTAAAAATCGGATTTCTTCGTCAGGATATTGATTTTGTTAAAGGAAGAACGGTTTTAGAAGAAGCTTATATGGCTTTTGAAGAAATCAAACGTGCCGAATTCCGAATTGATGAAATCAATCACCAATTAGTTACTCGTACCGATTATGAAAGTCAGGAATATTCCGATTTGATTGAAGAATTAAGTGATGTTACACACCATTATGAAGTTCTAGGAGGTTACAATTATGTAGGTGATACCGAAAAGATTCTGTTAGGGTTAGGTTTCAAAAGAGAAGATTTCGATAGCCAAACCGATACTTTCTCTGGAGGATGGAGAATGCGTATTGAATTAGCAAAATTATTATTACAATCTAACGATATTTTGCTTTTAGATGAGCCTACGAACCACTTGGATATTGAAAGTATTATTTGGTTAGAAGGATTTTTACGAAATTTCCCTGGAGTTGTGGTAATCGTTTCGCACGATAAAATGTTTTTGGATAATGTAACAAATCGTACGATTGAAATCTCATTAGGAAAAGCTTACGATTTTAGTAAACCTTATTCGGAATATTTAGTGTTGCGTCAGGAAATTCGAGAAAAGCAATTGGCAACTCAGAAAAATCAAGCCAAAAAAATTGAAGAAACTGAAAAGTTAATCGAGAAATTTAGAGCCAAAGCTTCTAAAGCATCGATGGCGCAATCGTTGATTAAAAAATTAGATAAAGTAGAACGAATTGAAGTTGATGAAGACGATAATTCGGTGATGAATATTTCATTTCCAGTTTCGCAAACGCCAGGAAGAGTAGTGGTAGAGGCGGAACACGTTACCAAAGCGTATGGCGATAAAGTAATCTTAAAAGATATTTCGCTTTTAGTAGAGCGTGGAAGTAAAGTTGCCTTCGTTGGGCAAAATGGTCAAGGAAAATCTACGTTTATGAAAGCAATCGTAAACGAATTTGAATACGAAGGAACCATAAAACTCGGACACAATGTGCAATTAGGGTATTTTGCTCAAAATCAAGCAGAATATTTAGATGGAGAAAAAACATTGTTAGATACAATGTTAGAAGCCGCAACCGATACGAATCGTTCAAAAGTGCGTGATATGTTGGGAGCGTTTTTATTCCGTGGTGATGAAGTAGAGAAGAAAGTTAAAGTACTTTCGGGAGGAGAGCGAAATCGTTTGGCGCTTTGTAAATTGCTTTTACAACCGATTAATGTCTTAGTAATGGATGAACCAACAAATCACTTGGATATTAAGTCTAAAAACGTTTTAAAAGCCGCTTTACAGCAATTTGAAGGAACATTGTTGTTAGTGTCTCACGATCGTGATTTCTTGCAAGGAATGTCAAATATAGTATACGAATTCAAAGATCAAAAAATCAGAGAATATTTAGGCGATATCAATTTCTTCTTAGAACAGAAAAACGCTATGAATATGCGTGAAATTGAAAAGAAAGATGTTGTAGTGAATGCACAATCTCAAAATGCGAAAGCTGTAAAAAGCATCTCATACGAAGATCAAAAGAAAGCGAAAGCATTACAAAACAAGCTGAGTAAAATCGAAAGTCAAATTCAGCAATTAGAAAAAGCCATTCAGGCCGATGATAAAGCACTGGCTTCAAACTACGATAAACATATCGAAGATGCTACGTTTTTTGCAGCTTACGAAAAAAAGAAAAAAGAGTTGGAACAACTTTTAGAAGATTGGGAAATAGTTCAGCTAGAAATTGAAGAATTGAATAGTTAATTACAGAACCACAAATTATAGCAATTCAAAAGTAAACAAGCAATCGCAATAATAACTATAATTATTACGATTTTATTTTTTCTAATAAATTTTGTGAACGCTAACTTCATATTTTTAATTGTTTTATGAAATAAATATCAAGCTATCTTCTTTCATTTAAAATACGATTTTTGTCGTATTTTTAGAATTGAATAGTGGGCAGCCTTTCATTTATTCTCTTCATTTTTTCTTCTAACGTCAATACGAATTTTTGATGACTTTCCGTATTCGGATTAAACGGACGATGTTGCAATCCTTTTTGAATAGAGCAAATCTCCTTCATCAATCCAAACACCGATTCTGAAATATAATTTTCAAAGAATTGTATCCAAATATAATCGATTGCCGTTTGGCTTGGATGCAACATATCTTCAGCATAAAAACGATAATCGCGCAATTCGTCCATCATAATTTCGTATGCAGGGAAATAGGTGATGGGTGATGGGTGATTGGTGATTGTTTTGTGAATTGCTGCAATCAAATGCGCTTTACTTAGCGTGTTTTCTGCAAATCCATCTTTTATATGGCGTACAGGAGAAACCGTAAAAATAAAATTGCAGTTTGGATTCACCGAATGTATTAATGAAATAATACTTTGTAAACTTTCTTCGGTTTGATGAATCGACAACAATTCTTTTGTAAACTGCTTTTGAAGGACTTTGTGACAGTTGGCGACAATTTCGTTTGTTTCTATATTTCGATACACCCACGACGTTCCTAGCGTAATTATAATGTGTGTTGATTCGTTTAATTGTTTATTTGTGGAACGAATTATATCGTTTAAAGATTCTAAAAAGGCATCTTTATCCAAATTTGACAGTTCCGAATGTACTTCATAGCAATGCCATAAATCGTTATGAAAGAAAATATCGTTTTCGGTAAAAGTTCTATTTTCAACAGCGCGACGGATTAACTTTTCTAAAGAAACCGCATTAAAAATAATTCCAAACGGATTGGTAGTAGCTTGAAATTTAAAATAATCAAACTTTTTACCCATATTTTCCGCAAAACACGAACCCAATAACATAACTTTCGAATCGTAATCGATTGGGAAAGTGCTTTTTTGAACGGGTATTTTGGTAGTGAATTGCAAATCAGTTGGGTTTAAAGTCCAAATTTAAACTACTTTTTACAAAAAACGAGTATTTTTACTCAAGATTTAATGCAATACAAAATGATTGAAAAAGTATACATCGAACCTAGCGAAGGTTTCTCTCAAACCGTTTTAGTAAAAACTGGAAATTTCAAAACGCTTTACATTTCAGGACAAATAGGTGATGGTGTAGATTTAGAAGCGCAAACCATTACGACATTTCAAAATTTAGAAAAACAACTTATCAATTGCAATGCTACTTTTAAAGATGTAGTAAAAATGAATACGTACATCGTAAATTTTAACCCTGAAATTGATTTGCCTATTTTCAGAAAAGTTAGAAAGGAATTTCTAGGAAATGAAAATTATCCAGCAAGCACTTTAGTAGGCGTAGAAAATTTAGGCAGAAAAGAATGGTTGATTGAGATTGAAGCAATTGCAGTAGTAGAATAAAAAAATCCCGATAAGGTTTGAAGCTTATCGGGATTCATTATTTTTTAATAATTAGTTGTAGAAATATTGAACATTAACAGTTCCAATAAATGAACCTAATGTAAAATTAGCATTTATAACAGATGATGTAGGGAAATTACTTGAATTGTAAGTATGAGTTGCAAAAATCCCTTCAGAGGTATTGCTCTCATCATAAGTTGATGTCATCATTTTGTTTCTTCCAAAAGCAATCATATAGTCATCAGCAAATTCAGGAAGCATTAATTCCTTAAATCCGGTTACATTCATAAAAGGGTTATTTTTGTCTTCATATACAAAAATACTGTCATCATCAGCTGTTAATTCGTTATTTGTAAAAGTATATGTGTAAGGTGAACTCGGAACCAGAGTAGGACTGCCAATTGTTCCTTGATATTCGTTAACAGAAACAGTTCCATCACTATTATAAGTATAAGTAAACTTTTCTTCAAAATCATTTCCAATAGAACGATATTCTATTAATTTACCACTTGAGTTGTAAGAAAATAGATCATACTCATCTAAAACTGTTCCGTCAAAATATTCAATTTTAGTAATTAAATCCCCAGTGTAAGTATATACAGTTTTATAGTTATCATCTTCTCTAGATTCAACTAGTTTAGTTCCATTATAAGTGAAGATTATTGTATTGTTCCAATAAGAATCATCTTCTTCATCATCAGATGTTAGAATAATTTTTTTTATTAATGTGACATCGGAAGAATTATTGTTAGAATCATCTTCACTTGAACAAGAAGTTAAAGTAAGTGCAAGAGCACTAAAAAGGTAAAGTAGTTTTTTCATTTTTTTTGTTTGTTAATTGGTTAGCAATATAGAAAAAAAAACCTACAAAGATTTTGTATCAATGTAGGTTTTTTTATAATATAGAATGTTTCTATTTTATTTCACAAATGTTATTGCTTTCTCCAACGCTTCTTTAATTCCACCTACATTTTTCCCTTTTCCAGATGCAAAGAAAGGTTGTCCACCACCATTTCCGTCGATGAATTTTCCTAATTCTCTGATGACATTTCCAGCGTTTAACCCTTTTTCAGTCACCAATTCTTTTGAAATATAACAGTGAATGTTTGGTGCATTATCTTCAATTGAAGCTAAGAATACAAACGTATTTGGTTTTGAAGTTCCAATAGCTTGCGCTAAATCTTTAGTCGAACTCATAGATAAATCTACTTGTTTGGCTAAAAATTGGATTCCGTTGATTTCTTGGAAATCGGCAACTAAAGTATTTTTTAATCCTTCGATTTTTTCTTTAACTAATTGCTCTAATTGTTTTTTCAATTTTGCATTGTCATCTTGTAATGAAGCCACCGATTTTAAAACATCTTGTGGGTTTTTCAATACTTCTTTGATTTCAGCCAAAGTATTTTCTTGATTTTTATAGAAATCTTTCACCGCATCACCTGTAATCGCTTCAATACGACGAATTCCAGCAGCAACAGCTCCTTCTGAAACAATTTTGAAATGCCAAATATCAGCCGTGTTTTTCACGTGAATTCCACCACATAATTCTTTACTTTCACCAAATTCAATCATACGAACATTATCACCATATTTCTCTCCAAATAATGCCATTGCACCTTTGTCTAATGCTTCTTTGATTGGAATGTTTCTGTGTTCTACCAATTGCAATTGTGCTTCGATTTGTTGATTTACACTTGCTTCAACTTGACGTAATTCTTCGTCTGAAACTTTAGAAAAATGCGAGAAGTCAAAACGCAAGTAATTTGGGTTTACCAATGAACCTTTTTGCTCCACATGCGTTCCTAAAATCGTTCTCAAGGCCAAATGCATCAAATGCGTAGCCGAGTGATTTTTAGAAGTCGAAGTTCTCAAATCAGTATTTACTTTTGCTACAAAGCCAGCTTCCACGTTTTCTGGAAGTTGTTTGGCAAAATGTAAGATTAAGTTGTTTTCTTTTTTCGTATCAATAATTTCAATCGTTTCGTTAGCAGAAACTAACGTTCCTTTGTCACCAACTTGTCCACCACCTTCTGGATAGAACGGAGTAGCATCTAAAACAATTTGGTACAAAACACCATCTTTTTTAGAATCTACTTTACGAATACGTGTGATTTTAACGTTATTTTCCGTTTGGTCATAACCAATGAATGTTTCCACATTCCCATCAATTAAAACTTTCCAGTCGTCAGTAGTTACTTCCGAAGCGGCACGAGAACGTGCTTTTTGTTTTTGCAATTCCGTTTCGAATTCGGTTTCGTTAAACGAATAGCCTTTTTCTTTTAAAATTAAAGCCGTTAAATCTTTCGGGAAACCAAAAGTATCGTACAATTCGAATACTTTTTCTCCTGAAACCTCTTTTCCAGATGTTTCCGCAACTACTTTATCTAATAATTGTAATCCTTGCTCTAAAGTTCGTAAGAAAGACGCTTCTTCTTCGCGAATTACATTGGTAACCAATTGTTGTTGCGATTTAATCTCTGGGAAAAATTCACCCATTTGATTCGCTAACACTTCCACTAATTTATTGATGAAAGGCTCTTTCGTTCCTAAAAACGTAAATCCGTAACGAATCGCACGACGTAAAATTCTACGAATCACATAACCTGCTCCTGTATTTGAAGGCAATTGTCCATCAGCAATAGCAAAAGCTACCGCACGAACGTGATCCACAATTACACGAATGGCAATGTTCGTTTTGTTTTGTTCTTCTTGTATTGACAAGTCGCGACTTGTCATTGCATCATTTGAAGTATATTTTAATCCTGTAATTTCTTCAACTTTCGCGATAAGCGGTGTAAAAACATCCGTATCGTAATTCGAAGTTACATTTTGCATCGCCATACACAAACGCTCAAATCCCATTCCGGTATCTACGTGTTGCGCTGGTAATTTTTCTAAAGAACCATCCGCTTTACGGTTGAATTCCATAAATACGTTGTTCCAAATTTCCACTACTTGCGGATGATCAGCATTGACTAATTCTCTTCCTGAAACTTTAGCTCTTTCTTCGTTTGAACGTAAATCGATATGAATTTCAGAACATGGACCACACGGACCTTGGTCGCCCATTTCCCAGAAGTTGTCTTTTTTGTTTCCTAAGATGATGCGGTCTTCCGAAACGTATTGCTTCCAAATATCAAAAGCCTCTTGGTCAAACGGAACGTTTTCGGCTGGATTTCCTTCGAAAACAGAAACGTATAAACGGTCTTTGTCTAACTTCAATACTTCAGTTAAGAATTCCCAAGCCCAAGCCAATGCTTCTTTCTTGAAATAATCGCCAAACGACCAGTTTCCAAGCATTTCAAACATCGTATGATGATAGGTGTCAAAACCTACATCTTCTAAATCATTGTGTTTACCAGAAACACGAAGACATTTTTGCGTATCGGCAATTCTTGGACTTTTTGGAGTTCCATTGCCTAAAAAATATTCTTTGAATTGGGCCATTCCCGAGTTGTTGAACATCAAAGTTGGGTCGTCTTTTAAAACGATTGGCGCAGAAGGAACAATTAAATGTCCTTTTGATTCAAAAAAATTCAAGTATGCTTTACGAATGTCTTGCGATTTCATTATCAATAATTTAGATCTGTTTTTATTTGTTTATTGTGATGCTAGAACGAAAGGAAATGTTCAAAAAAATAGCCCAATTAAAAATAAAATAGCTAAAGAATGAAACATTTCTTAAATTTGTTCGTATAACTTATGTTATACCAATAAATTTGGCACAAAAATAGTATATTTTCACATATGTCGAAGGTAAAATATTATTACGATTCAGAAAATTTAGCATACAAGCGCATTCTGCCTAAAAAGAGAAAGAAATTTGCTTACGTAATGCTTTTTTTATTGTCTTCGGCATTGTTTGGATTTTTGAGTTTTATCTTGTTGATTAATACCAGTTATTTCGAAACACCAAAAGACAAAATTCAAGCTAGAGAAATTGAAGCCTTGAAATTGAATTACACCGTTCTGAATAAAAAGCTGGATTTGATGGACGATGTTTTGCAAGCTATAGAAAATAGAGATAATAATATTTATCGTATTTATTTTAACTCGACACCTATTTCAGAAGAAGAACGAAAAGCTGGATTTGGAGGCGTTAACCGATACAAAGATTTGCAAGGATATAATAATTCTGAGTTAATGGAAAACACTACAAAACGAGTTGATATATTAACAAAAGAATTGGTAATTCAATCGAAATCATTAGATGAAATTGTAGCTTTAGCCAAACAGAAAGAGAAGCTGTTAGCGGCAATTCCAGCAATTCAACCGGTTAAGAACGAAGATTTAAAACAAATGGCTTCGGGTTATGGTTATAGAAGTGATCCATTTACTAAAATTAGAAAATTCCATTACGGAATGGATTTCACAGCAAGAACTGGAACGCCAATTTACGCCACAGGTGATGGAGTAGTGTATAAAGCAGATGCTTCGTTGTCAGGTTATGGGAATCATATTGAAATTAATCACGGTTATGGCTACAAAACCTTGTATGCGCATTTGAGTAAATACAATTGTCGTCCTGGACAAAGAGTAAAACGTGGTGATATTATTGGTTATGTGGGAAGTACAGGAAGAAGTCAGGCACCGCATTTGCACTATGAAGTATTCAAAGGTAGTGAACGCGTAAATCCGCTGAATTTCTATTATGGAAGTATTTCAGCAAAAGAATATATAGAAATTTCAAAATTAGCGAACCAAGAAAATCAATCGTTGGATTAACGATTTAAGATTGATGATTTCAGAAGCTTTAAACTTGTAATTGAATTTGAACTTGAACTTGAAAAATGCATTTAGAATTAGCACCAAATAAAAGATATTATAGTATTGGCGAAATAGCCAAAGCGTTCAACGTGAATGCGTCTTTGATTCGTTTTTGGGATAAAGAATTCGATATTCTTAAACCAAAGAAAAACGCAAAAGGAAATCGCATGTTCACACCAGAAGATATAAAGAATTTGCAATTGATTTATCATTTGGTAAAAGAGCGTGGATTTACCTTAGAAGGAGCCAAAACACATTTAAAAGAAGGTCAGAAAAAAACGCTAGATAAATTTGAAATTATCAGCAAATTAGAAACCATCAAAGCACAATTGAATACAATAAAAAATCAACTATAAACAATTAATCAACTTTAAAATTTAAAAAACTATGAGAAAATTTTTGCCTTGGATAATAGCAGGAGGATTATTACTAATTATTGGATTTTGGTACATCAGTATTAAAAACGGAGCTGTTCGAGTAAATCAAGAAGTAAATAAAGAATGGGGAAATGTAGAAACTTCATACCAAAGAAGAAATGACCTTATTGGAAATTTAGTTAAAACGGTTCAAGGTTCGGCTGATTTTGAAAAATCTACTTTAGAAGCGGTAATCAAAGCGCGTTCTGAAGCAACTTCTGTAAAAATTGATCCAACGAATATGACGCCAGAACAATTAACACAATTCAATCAAGCACAAGGAAATTTAAATAGCTCTTTGTCAAGATTATTAGTTACTGTGGAACAATATCCAGATTTAAAAGCAAATCAAAATTTCTTGAAATTACAAGACGAGTTAGCTAGTACAGAAAACCAAATTTTGACAGCAAGAACACGTTTTAACGAATCGGTTCAAAAATACAACAACTACATTTTGGTTTTTCCTAACTCGATGTTCTTAGGAAACTATAAAGAGAAACCATATTTTGATGCAGTTGCAGGTGCAGAAAAACCAGTTGATGTAGAATTTGACTTTAATAACGAGAAAAAATAATGTCTAAAACAGAAGATTTCTTATCAAAAGCAGACGAACAAGAAATTGTTCAAGCGATTATTGAAGCGGAAAAAAACACTTCGGGAGAAATCAGAGTGCATTTAGAAGAACATACCCAAAAATCACCTCTTGACCGAGCTCAGGAGGTTTTTTTTGAACTCCACATGCACGAAACTCAAGACCGTAACGGAGTACTGTTTTATGTAGGTGTTTCGGATAAAAAGTTCGCTATCATTGGTGATGAAGGTATTGATAAAGTAGTGGAAGCTGATTTTTGGGATTGTACAAAAGATGTCGTAATTGCTAATTTCAAAGAAGGAAATTTCAAAAAAGGCTTGGTCGAAGGTATTCTAAGAGCTGGCGAACGATTGAAAAAATATTTCCCTTATCAATCGGATGATACAAATGAATTGTCTAACGAAATCTCAAGAAGTTAATATGAAAAAGTTATTTTTATTTGTATTGGCTTTAAGCGGTTTGATGGCTCATGCCCAGTTTGATATTCCGAAAAAACCTAGTTTTCAAACAAGTGTTTACGATTATGCCGATGTTTTAAATCCGACAGAGGAAAAAGAATTAGAGAACAAATTAATTCGTTATTCTGATTCTACTACAACGCAAATTGTAGTCATTACAATTGATGATTTAAAAGGAGAAGATATTGGGATTTTAACTCCAAAATGGGGACATGAATGGGGGATTGGTCAAGAAAAAGAAGACAACGGAATTCTAATTTTACTCTCAAAAAACGATAGAGAAATTTGGATTGCTCCAGGATACGGAGTAGAAGATAGATTAACTGCTGGTATCAACGGAGAACTTATTCGAAACATCATCATTCCCGAGTTCAAAGCTGGAAGTTATTACAACGGTTTAGATAAAGGTGCCGATGCTATTTTTGAAGTTTTAAAAGGAAAATACAAAGGTTCTAGAAAAG
>NZ_CALBSN010000194.1 GCF_937967675.1 uncultured Flavobacterium sp.
TAAAATATAAATTAGCTCCGATTTTATCGGGGCTTTTTTTTTATCTTTACTTTATGAAATACGCAAGATTAACCAAAGAACAATTAGAAGAATTACATCCAGAATTCATTACTTTTTTAGCTACACAATCAATTGATAAAAAGGAATGGGATGACATTAAGCAAAACAAACCTCACATTGCCGAACAAGAAATCGATATTTTCTCTGATATGATTTGGGAAAAAGCATTGACGAATGTTACGCATATAGATCATTTTTCTAAAAACTACATTTTTCTTTTTAAATGTATGCAAAATGCGGTTTTCTCTTTCGTAATAAAAACCAATAATCCACAAATTGATTTTGTTTCTGCTGATGGAATTCATTGGTTATCTGAAAACTTATTTTCTGATGATGTTGAAATTACAAGAGGAAAGAAAGATTTATCAGAAAACAGAAACGAATCGTTGTTTGAGATTATCAAGCAAGGTGGAATCATCAGCAAAGGAGAATTATTTACCAAATTAGAGAGCCTAATCAATACATAATTTATGAGCGTTTTAGATACTATTAAGAATTTAAGAGACGAATTAAATCAGCATAATTACAATTATTATGTTTTAGATAAACCTACCATTTCTGATTTTGAATTTGATCAAAAGCTAAAACAATTACAAGATTTAGAAGCGCAAAATCCTGAATATTTCGATGAAAATTCGCCAACTCAAAGAGTAGGAGGAATGATTACGAAAAATTTTGAAACGGTGAAACACGAATATCGAATGTATTCGTTGGATAATTCGTATTCCATAGAAGATTTACAAGATTGGGAAACCCGAATTCAAAAGGTTTTAGGTGATGTTCCATTAGAATATACTTGCGAACTAAAATACGACGGTGCATCCATTAGCATCAGTTATGAAAATGGTCGTTTAGTACGTGCTGTAACACGTGGCGATGGTTTTCAGGGCGATGATGTAACCAATAATATCAAAACCATAAAAGCAGTTCCGATTCATTTAAAAGGTGATTTTCCTGAAAAATTCGATATTCGAGGAGAAATCATTCTTCCTTTTGCCGGTTTTGAAAAAATGAATCAAGAATTAATTGAAATTGGTGAAACTCCTTATTCCAATCCAAGAAATACGGCTTCTGGAAGTCTAAAATTACAAGACAGTGCCGAAGTAGCCAAACGTCCTTTAGATTGTTTGTTGTACTTCGTAATTGGTAATAATTTACCCTTCAAAACGCAATTTGAAGGCTTACAAAAAGCAAGAGATTGGGGATTTAAAGTACCGACTCAATCAAAATTAGCTAAAAATCTAAGTGAAGTTTTTGAATACATCAATTATTGGGACAAACACCGCCACGATTTGCCTTACGAAACCGATGGAGTGGTAATTAAAGTCAATAATTTACAACATCAAGAGGAATTAGGTTATACGGCAAAATCTCCACGTTGGGCTATGGCGTATAAGTTTAAAGCCGAACAAGTAACTACGAAATTAAATTCGATTTCGTATCAAGTGGGGCGTACAGGTGCTATTACGCCTGTTGCGAATTTAGAACCCGTGCAGTTGGCTGGAACAATTGTGAAACGTGCTTCGTTACATAATGCTGACCAAATCGAAAAATTAGATATCCGAATTGGCGATGAAGTTTATGTGGAAAAAGGCGGTGAAATCATTCCGAAGATTATTGCGGTTGCTAAAAGAGGTGATCAAACCGAGCCAACAAAATACATCACTCATTGTCCAGAATGTCAAACGGAATTGGTTAGAAGCGAAGGCGAAGCGAATCATTTTTGTCCAAATTTCTATGGTTGTCCACCGCAGATTATTGGAAGAATTCAGCATTTTATCACCAGAAAAGCAATGGATATTGATGGTTTAGGCGGAGAAACAGTTGCTTTATTATTCAATGCAGGTTTGGTTACCAATTATGCCGATTTGTACGAATTGAAAAAAGAACAAATCATTCCTTTAGAACGAATGGCTGAAAAATCGGCTGAAAACCTAATTAATGGAATTGAAAAATCGAAAACCATACCTTTTGAACGTGTTTTGTATGCGTTGGGTATTCGATATGTAGGGGAAACAGTTGCGAAAAAGTTAGCTAAACATTATAAATCGATAGACGCAATTGCTCAAGCAAGTATCATGGATTTGATTTTAGTAGATGAGATTGGCGATAAAATTGCACAAAGTGTCGTTCAATTCTTTGAAAATCAAGAAAATATTCGTATTATTGATAGGTTAAAGCACTATGGATTACAATTAGAATCGGGTGTAGACGATGTTTTACTTTCTGAAAAATTAAAAGGTAAAACCTTTGTTGTTTCAGGAGTTTTTGAAATTTATTCGAGAGACGAACTCAAAAAAGCTATCGAAGATAATGGAGGAAAAGTAGGGAGTTCCATCTCATCAAAAACTGATTATGTCATTGCTGGAGATAATATGGGACCATCCAAACTAGAAAAAGCAAATCAATTAAAAATTGCAATTATATCAGAATTAGATTTCAAACAAATGATAGATGTTTAAAGTAAATTCGGCTTTAATTCTATATTTTATAGCTAGTATTTTATATGTATTTGCTGTATTAATTGGAAGTGATAATTTGGAACTATTTAGTAAGCCTATTATTATTCCATCGATTTATTATTTCTATTATATTAGTGTTAGAGGTAAAATTGATTATTTGTTTACTTTTTCAGTTGTATCTTTTTTTATAGGTGAAATTTTGTATGTTATAAATAGAGATGATTTTAATATTGTAGGCCTTGTTTTTTTATTAATCCCTTATTTTTTTGTTCTATACTACATAGCTCATGATTTACTTTATTATTTAAAAGAGAAAAAAATAAAGTTAAATAAATTTTCTTTCTACATAATTGTAATGCTTTTACTGTATTTGTTTATTAATGTATTAATAATGATTGAAGATAATAGTTTAGAATTTTTTATCTATGCTGTTTTTGCAACTTTGTTATTATTTATGGGGATTTTAGCTTTTGTTATGCTAATTAATTATTCTAACAGAACTATTCTTTATACAGGTTTTATGGTTGGCTGTTTTTTAATTTCAGATTTATTTTATGTTTTTTCAAAAAAAATTCCTGATTTGTTAGCCTTAAAAATGATTAATGTTATAACTCAGGAGCTTTCTTTTTTTTGTTATATAAGTTATTTTATTTACAGAACTAAATTTAGAATGTATAGTAAACCAAATAGTTTGAAAGCATCAAAATAAAGATAATTGATTCTAATGTAGCTTTATAATATATTTAATATTGTATGTTTTGTATCTTTATTTTTACAGAATTCAAAAGCTATAATTATTTAATTCAATCATTATTCCAAGTATAACATTTGCTCTTTTTTTGTTGAGAATTCAATAGGTGAAAAAGATATCAAAGTATTTTTAGATTTATTCATTGTGCTATATTGATTACATTAGTAATCAATTATTTGTCTATATAGCTAGTTTAAAAGAAATTCCTGTTTATTATTTTTTGTTAAAATTTTTAATTAGAAGTGAGCGTATCAAATGATAATATTTTTTGTTTTATTGTTATGACTTGTTTCATTTGATAAATAAAAATCTATTCGTCCTAAATTAATTCCAAAACATCCCACTTGATTAATTAAAACTTCTTTCCCTTCACTATTTTTTTCAATAACAGGTTTGTCTAAAAAGGTGTGTGTGTGACCGCCAATAATTAAATCAATATTATTAGTTTTTCTAGCTAAAACAATATCGCTTGGCTTTTCTGGTTCATCTTTGTATTTGAATCCCAAGTGAGATAAACAAATAATTAAATCACATTTCTTTTCTTCTTTTAAAATTCGCGTCATGTCTTGTGCTACTTCTATAGGATCGTTATAAACTGTTTCTTTATAAAGTTTTTTGTCAACAAGTCCGTCTAATTGAACGCCTAATCCAAAAATTCCAATCTTAATACCGTCTTTGATTATGATTTTATAAGGTTTTACAATATCATTCAAAACCGTGTTTTTAAAGTCATAATTAGCTGATACAAAATCGAATTTTGCGTGAGGTAATTGGGCATAAAAACCATCAATTCCGTTGTCAAAATCGTGATTTCCCATGGTTGCCACATCATATTGCATCATGCTCATTAGTTTGAATTCCAATTCGCCACCATAATAATTAAAATATGGAGTTCCTTGAAAAATATCACCAGCATCTAATAATAGTACGTTTTTTTCTTCTTTTCGAATGCTTTCAATGATAGCAGCTCTTCTGGCAGCACCACCCATGTTTGGATTTTTAGGATGATCTGCAGGAAAAGGATCTATATGACTGTGTGTATCATTCGTATGTAAAATGGTAATTTTTTTGGTTTCAATAGTAGAAAAGCTACTCAAACTCACTCCTGATAAACCAAGTAGAGCTGAACTCGCAGCTGTTTTTTGGATAAAATCCCTTCTCTTCATAGCTCTAAGTATTATTCTAAAATTATTTTTTCTGTTGTAATGTTTGGAATTGTATCTACTTTCTTGAAATAATCAATCATCATATTTCTAAGCTTGTATTCCATGTCAAATTTGATTTTACTATCTTTAAAAAACGTCATATTATCGCCTCCATTCGCTAAATAATCAGAAGTTCCTACATAATAAATTCGATTTTCATCTAAAGGTTGATTGTTAATTTCAATCTTATTTATTGCTGAAGTTGACTTATTAATATAAATTTTCATTCCGTATAAAGGATGAGGCTTCTTTTCTTTTATGATGTATTCGGCTAAGGTTTTGATTTCTTTTCCATTTAATCCCACAATGAACAAACTATTTTCAAAAGGCATCACTTCAAAAGCAGTTCTTGTGGTTACATCACCTTTTGGAATGACAGCTCTGATACCGCCATGATTAAGCAAACAAACATCAATCGATTTATTTTCTCTTTTTTGAAAAACCGGATTTCCAAGTTCAAAAGTAATTTCGGCTAATAAATTTCCGATATTCGATTGCCACGTTCCTTTACTTTTGTCTTGTGTTTCAGGACAATATGCTAAAACACTGTTCAAATCTTTGTTGATGTTATCACTAAAAGGTTTTACATAGGTCAGTATCGATTCGTTTTCACCTTTTTCATTAGTAATACCTATTCTTTTTCCTTCAATTTTTGTAGTTTGATAGGAAGAAGTTGATTTACAAGATATAAAGAGATTAAATGTTAATAATATAACAAAAAAACCAAAAGATATCGTATTCTTTTTTACATTTACAAGCATAACAAAAGGTTAAATTTTTAATTTTGTCGAATAGGTAAAAATACTATGTTTTATAATATTATAAAGAACTTTTTTCTTAAAAAAAATGTTACTAAAAGATTAACATCCTTAAATGCATTTGCTTCAAATGATAAAGTGTTGACTGTAGGGGTTTTAGTTGATGAAACTTATTTTAATGAAACCAGTCAATTAGTTGAGCGAATTGTTTCTCAGGGAATTCAAGCTAGTAATATTTCTATCTTGGTTTATAAAGATAAAATCAAGAAAAAAGAAATAATAAATGAGCCTTTCTTGTCGTTAAAGAATATTTCGATTTCTGGAGAAATTGATAAAAAAGAAGTAAATGATTTTATTGAAACGCCTTTTGATTTGTTAATCAATTATTACGATGTTAATAAAAGCGGACTTTTATTGCTTTCAACCAAATCAAAAGCGAAATTTAAAGTAGGATTTGATACCGTTGACAAAAGAGTCAATCATTTTATTATAAAAACGCTTGTTGAAGATTTTAATGAGTTCGTTTTAGAATTGTTTAAGTATTTGAAAATTTTAAATAAAATATAAAAAATGCAATCATTTATTGGTACAGGTGTTGCTTTAGTTACGCCATTTAAAAAAGATTTTTCGGTTGATGTAGAAGCTTTAACGCGAATTGTAAATCATGTAATTGAAGGAGGAGTAGAGTATTTGGTAGTTTTAGGAACAACAGCAGAATCGGCAACGTTATCACAAGAGGAAAAAGAATTGGTTATTGATACGATAATTAAAGCAAATGCAGGAAGATTGCCTTTGGTTTTAGGTGTTGGAGGAAATAACACTCATAAAGTTGTTGAAGAATTGAAAACTAGAGATTTTTCTCATTTCTCAGCGATTTTATCGGTTTCGCCTTACTATAATAAACCAACGCAAGAAGGTATTTACCAACATTTTAAAGCAGTTGCAGAAGCGTCTCCAATTCCAGTAATTTTATATAATGTGCCAGGAAGAACAGCAAGTAATATGTTGCCATCTACTGTTATCCGAATTGCAAATGATTTTAAAAATGTAATCGGAATCAAAGAAGCTGCTGGAGATATCGTTCAAGCAATGAAATTAATCCAAACAAAACCAGAAGGATTTTTAGTGATTTCAGGCGATGATATGATTACATTACCAATGGTTTTAGCGGGTGGAACAGGAGTGATTTCGGTAATTGGTGAAGGTTTTCCAAAGGAATTCTCAGAAATGGTTCGTTTAGGATTGCAAAGAAAAGTGGATGAAGCCTATAAATTACACTATTTATTGGCAGATAGTATTGATATGATTTTTGAGCAAGGAAACCCTGGAGGAATTAAAGAAGTCTTTAAAGCATTAGGATTGTCCGAGAATACAGTACGATTGCCACTTGTAAATGTAAATCAAGATTTAGCAACAAGATTGCATAATTTTACAAGAAAATTAAGTTAAAAAAAAGATTTTTATAGTAATTAAATAATGCCTAAATTTGCAGTTGCTTTTTTAGGAGACATCTTTTTGATGTTTATAAAATAATAATGTAAAGCCAAATGAATAAATTTTTAAGTTTTCTTTCACTAGCCATTTTATTGGTCTCATGTAGTCCTTATCAAAAGGCATTAAAGTCAGATGATGTGGAATTGAAAGCACAAGTTGCAAATAGAATGTATGAAAGAAATAAATTTGATAAAGCACTACGTTTGTATGAACAGGTAGCCCCTGCTTACAAAGGTAAACCTACATCAGAAATATTATTTTATAATTATTCAAAATCGCTATACAATACAAAGCAGTATTATTTAGCAGGTTATCAATTTGAGAATTTTGCTGTATCATATCCTAAAAGCGATAAAAGAGAAGAAGCTAGTTTTTTAGCATCTGAATGTTTTTACAGATTATCTCCTACCTACAGTCTTGATCAAACAGATACAGATAAGGCATTAGAAAAACTTCAACGCTTTATTGATAATTATCCAGATTCAGAGTATTTGCCTAAAGCAAATGCTTACGTTAAAGAGTTGCGAGAAAAATTAGAGAAAAAGGCATTTGAAATTGCAAAACAGTATCATAAAATTGCAGATTATAGATTAGAATATAATGCAGCTTTAAAAACTTTGGAAAATTTTATTGCTGATTTTCCTGGAACTCAATACAAAGAAGAAGCTATGTTTTTGAGATTTGATACGGCATATAGATATGCAAAAAATAGTATTCAAGCAAAAAAAGAGGAACGTTATAATGCCGCTAAAACTTTATATAATAGTTTGTTAAAGTTTAGACCAAACTCCATATATAAAGAAGAAGCTGATAAAATTTTAGCGGATATAGAACAAGAATTAAAACAATTTTCTAAATAAAAGTAAATCATGGATTTAAAGAAAACAAATGCTCCAGTAAACACAATTACTTACAATAAAAGCAAATTAGAAGAGCCTACTGGAAACATTTATGAAGCGATTACTATTATGGCAAAACGCGCTAATCAAATCAATACTGAAATTAAAAAAGAATTGATTGAAAAATTAGAAGAGTTTGCTACTTATAATGATAGTTTAGAGGAAATTTTTGAAAACAAAGAGCAAATTGAAGTTTCAAAATTCTATGAAAAATTACCAAAACCACATGCGTTAGCAGTGCAAGAGTGGGAAGAAGGTAAGATCTATTACAGAGACGCAAAATAATCATTATGTCTGTTTTAAGCGGTAAAAAAATCTTGCTAGGTATATCTGGTGGTATAGCTGCTTACAAAACAGCCAATTTGGTTAGATTACTTATAAAAGCAGGTGCACAAGTACAAGTTGTAATGTCGCCTGCTTCTTTGCATTTTGTTACACCACTTACTTTAGCAACGCTTTCTAAAAACCCAGTTTATTCAACATTTTACAATGAAGAAGAAGGAAATGGGGAATGGAATAACCATGTTGAATTAGGTTTATGGGCAGATTTAATGCTAATTGCACCAGCAACAGCAAATACGCTCTCCAAAATGGCTAATGGTAATTGTGATAATTTGTTAATAGCTACTTATCTTTCTGCCAAATGTCCAGTTTATTTTGCTCCTGCAATGGATTTGGATATGTATAAGCATCCTTCAACTTTAGATAGTTTCCATAAATTAAAATCATTTGGTAATATTATGATTCCTGCTGAAAAGGGTGAATTAGCAAGTGGTTTAGTTGGAGAAGGAAGAATGGCAGAGCCTGAAAATATTGTTGATTTCTTAGAAAACGATTTGGCTTTAAAATTGCCATTAAAAAATAAAAGAATTCTAATTACGGCAGGTCCAACCTATGAATCTATTGATCCTGTACGTTTTATTGGAAATCATTCCTCAGGAAAAATGGGATTTGATATCGCTAATGAAGCGGCAAATAAAGGGGCTGAAGTAATTTTGATATCAGGACCAACTCATTTAAACTTGCAAAATTCTTCGATTAAATTGATTCGAGTTAAATCGGCAGAACAAATGTATAATGCATGTCATGAGTATTACAATGAAGTAGATGTTGCTATTGCAGCCGCCGCAGTAGCGGATTATCGTCCAAAAAATGTTGCCAATCAGAAAATAAAAAAGAAAGAATCAACGTTATTTATAGAGCTAGAAAAAACAAAAGATATTTTAGCCTCTCTTGGTGAATTAAAGAAACATCAGTTTTTAATTGGTTTTGCATTAGAAACAGAAAATGAAATTGAACATGCAAAGCAAAAAATTCAGAAAAAAAACTTAGATTTGATAGTATTAAATTCATTGAATGATGAAGGTGCAGGTTTTGGACAACCTACAAACAAAGTCACTTTTATTTCAAAAAATTTTGATATAGAACCAAAAGAGTTGAAATCTAAAGAAGAAGTAGCTCAAGATATTATTAACAAGGTAATTCAATTTTATAATGCGTAAGACAATACTTATTATATATTTTTTATTTTCATTTGTAAATGTATTTTCTCAAGAACTAAATGCAACAGTTTCTGTTAATTTTCAGCAAGTTGCAAATGGAAATCCACAATTGTTCAAAAACTTAGAAACGCAAGTAAAAGAATTTTTGAATACTACAAAATGGACAACTAAAGAATTTACAGATGTTGAAAAAATCGATTGTAACTTCTTTATAAATGTAACTTCTTATGGTTCAAATACCTTTGAAGCTACCTTGCAAGTACAATCTTCAAGACCTATATATAACTCTAATTTTTCTTCACCGATATTGAATATCAATGATAAAAATTTTACTTTTCGTTTCATAGAATTTGAAGCTATGGTTTATGACCAAAATTCTTTTAATTCCAATTTAGTAGCGGTTTTAGCTTTTTATGCCAATATGATTATTGGTTTAGATATGGATTCTTTTGCTTTAAATGGAGGAACAAAATATTTAGAAACGGCTTCAAATATTGTTAATTTAGCACAACCTAGTGGGTATAAAGGTTGGTCGCAATCTGAAGGTAGTAATAATAATCGTTATTTTTTAGTTTCAGATATGTTAGCAACTACTTTTTTACCATATAGAAAAGCGATGTATGAATATCATAGAGTAGGTTTAGATACGATGAGTGAAGATGTAAAAAAAGGGAAAGAAAATATATCAAATTCAATACAAACTTTAGCAGAAATTCAAAAAACTAGACCTAATTCATTGTTGGTGCGAACATTTTTTGATGCAAAAGTCGATGAATTAGTAGCAATGTTTTCTGGAGGACCACAAGTTGACAATGTTAAATTGCTAGAAACTTTGAATAAAATATCTCCATTAAATTCTCAAAAGTGGAATAGAATTAGATAGAACATTATTTTTAATAAATTATTTATGTTGCTTTCACTTTCCATTAAAAATTATGCGTTAATCGAATCGCTTGAAACTGATTTTTCCAATCAGTTTTCTGTTATTACAGGAGAAACCGGTGCAGGAAAATCGATCCTTCTCGGTGCTTTAGGTTTGGTATTGGGAAAAAGAGCTGATTTGACTTCACTAAAAGATAAAGAACAAAAGTGTATAATTGAAGCACAATTTGCTGTTTCTAATTATAATCTTCAATCTTTTTTTGAAGATAATGATATGGATTATGAAGATAAAACCATTATTAGAAGAGAAATTTTGCCTTCAGGAAAATCTCGAGCATTTGTTAATGATAGTCCAGTAAATCTTCAAGAACTTCAGGAACTAGGAGAAATGTTGTTAGATATTCATTCCCAACATCAAACCCAAGAACTTGCGGAAGAAAACTATCAAATTGATATTTTAGATGCGGTTGCTAATAATGGCGAATCTGTAAATTCATATAAAAAGGCATTGACTGATTTCAAATCGACTCAAAAAGAGTTGAAACAATTGATTTCGGAAAAAGAGGCTTTAGTGAAAGAGTATGAGTACAATTCTTTTTTGTTGAACGAACTTTTAGCAGCCAACTTAATTGATGGCGAGCAAGAAGCGTTAGAGCAAGAATTAGAGCAATTAAGTAATGTTGAATTCATAAAAGAAAATTTCGAACGAATTTTAGCTTTTGCCAATGAAGAGCAAGTTGGCGCCTTAGTAAATTTGAAAGAAATTAAAATTGCACTTCAAAAAATAGCTGGTTTTTCAAATCAAAATGCGCAATTCTTAGAGCGTTTGACAAGTTGTTTACTTGAAGTTGAAGATATTATTTCAGAATGCGAACAAAGCAACGAGAAAATCTTAGCCGATCCTGAGCGATTAGAATTGGTGAATACTAAACTGCAAACCATCTATAATTTACAAAAGAAGCATCAAGTACAAACCATTGCCGAGTTATTAGTAATTCAAAACGAATTAGATGCTAAAGTAATTCGTGTTGATGATTTGGATGGCGCTATCAATAAATTAGAATCCGAATTAAATTCGAAACAAGCCAAAGTTGATGAATTGGCTCAAGCTATTTTTGAAAATAGAAAAAAAGCAGGCCCAATTTTAATCGATAAAATTAAAGCTATTTTAGCTCAATTAGGAATGATAGAAGCCAATTTTCAAATCGAAATCAACCATACCAATTCTTATTATCCTAAAGGAAAAGATGAAGTGGTTATACTGTTTTCTGCAAACAAAGGGACTAGTTTTGGATTATTAAAGAAAGTGGCTTCAGGCGGAGAAATGTCGCGCATCATGTTAGCTATAAAAGCCATTTTAGCTAATTATTCCAAATTGCCAACAATTATTTTTGATGAAATTGATACAGGGGTTTCTGGAGAAATTGCAATTAAAATGGGAGAAATCATGAAGGAAATGAGTGCTACCATGCAAGTATTTGCCATTACACATTTACCACAAATTGCCGCTAAAGGGGATTCGCATTATAAAGTTTCAAAAAGAAATGTGGGTGAAACTACAATTTCAGAATTAAATCTGTTAACATCAGAAGAAAGAATCCAACAAATAGCAGAAATGTTATCTGGAAAAGAAATTACAGATTCGGCTTTACAACACGCAAAAGCTTTGTTGAATTAATTTTTTAAAGTACTTTTGTTTTCCATTTTAAACGACAACAAACCAATTATAAAAATAGAATATCATGATTATAGAACCAAGAATGCGAGGATTTATTTGTTTGACAGCTCATCCAAAAGGTTGCGAACAAAATGTAAAAAATCAAATTGAATATGTAAAATCGAAAGGTAAAATCAACGGGCCTAAACGAGTATTAGTTATTGGTGCTTCAACTGGTTTTGGTTTGGCTTCAAGAATTACAAGTGCTTTTGGTTCTGATGCTGCTACTATTGGTGTGTTTTTTGAAAAAGAGCCTTCAGAAGGAAAAACAGCCTCTCCAGGATGGTATAATTCTGCAGCTTTTGAAATGGAAGCACAAAAAGCCGGATTGTATGCGAAAAGTATCAACGGTGATGCTTTTTCAAATGAAGTAAAGCAACAAACGATTGATATGATTAAAGCTGATTTAGGTCAGGTTGATTTAATCATTTACAGTTTAGCTTCTCCAGTGCGTCAACATCCAGTTACAGGTGTTTTACATCGTTCTACTCTAAAACCTATTGGAAGTACTTTCACTAATAAAACTGTTGATTTTCATACAGGAAATGTAACAACCGTTTCAATCGAACCAGCAAATGAAGAAGATATTGCTAACACTGTAGTGGTAATGGGTGGTGAAGACTGGTCAATGTGGATGGATGCTTTAAAAGGAGCAGGAGTTTTAGCTGAAGGAGCAACTACAATTGCGTATTCTTACATAGGACCTGAGGTAACTGAAGCAGTCTACAGAAAAGGAACTATAGGAAGAGCAAAAGATCATTTAGAAGCTACAGCTTTTGAAATTACAGAGAAATTAAAAGATATTAACGGAAAAGGTTATGTTTCTGTAAATAAAGCATTAGTAACTCAAGCAAGTTCAGCAATTCCAGTAATTCCACTATATATTTCATTGTTGTACAAAATTATGAAAGCTGAGGGTATTCATGAAGGTTGTATCGAGCAAATCCAACGTTTGTATGCAGAGAGATTATATACAGGTAATGCTGTTCCAACAGACGATAAAGGAAGAATCCGTATTGATGATTGGGAAATGAGAGCTGATGTTCAAGAAAAAATTGCAAAATTATGGGGTGAATCAACTACTGAAACGTTAGTAGAATTAGGTGATTTAGCTGGATACAAACAAGATTTCTTAAACTTATTCGGTTTCGGATTTGAAGGAGTAGATTATGAAGCGGATACAAATGAAATGGTAATGGTACCGAGTATAAAATAAATCACAAAACAATATTAATTTGTTATAAAATCCTGAATATTCAGGGTTTTATGCTTTTTGTCGGTAAAAATTAAAATTTGTCGATATTTTTTTTTTGATAATTTTTCAAAGTGAAATAATTCTACATATATTAGCAAATGCTTAACAATTAATTAATTATTTCATGAAAAAAATTACTTTATTTTTATTTGCGCTCTTCTCGTGTTGGCAAATAAATGCACAGTCCATAATTATTGGTACTGCCACTACTACTACTACGAGTACAGGTAGTGATCCGATAGATGGGTATTATGAATCCTTCAGGTATCAGGTGGTATATACCGCAGCTGAACTTAGTGCTTCTATGACACCTTATGATGAAATTACTGCTTTAGGTTTTTCAATTGCTGGTGATTATGCTGGAGGAAGTTTATTGGGTTACACCATAAAAATGGGTCATACAACTGCTTCAAATTCTGCAGCGCATGACAGTTCGCCAACAGTTGTGGTTAAAAATCCATTTAATTACAATCCAACAGTTACTGCTGCTGGAGTGTTCGATATGATTACATTTGATACCAATTTCGTTTGGAATGGTGTTGATAATGTATTAGTAGAGATTTGTTCTGACGGACCAAATCCATATACATCTCCTTATGGTCAGGTGCGTGCTAATACTTCTGTAACTAATGGTTCACGTTTTGTAAGAGCTGATGGTGCTACTTCATGTGGTGTAACAACTACAACTACTAATGGCAATAAACCAAATATTCAGTTTAATTATATTGAAGGTACTCCACCAAGTTGTTTAGCTCCTAATGCTTTAGCAGCGAATAGCATAACAAATTCTAGTGCGGTATTAGGATGGAATGAAAATGGAACAGCTACAGTATGGAATATCCAATATGGTGTTACTGGGTTTGCTTTAGGCTCAGGTAATATTGTTTCGGGTGTAACAAATACCTATTCATTAACAGGTTTATCTTCAAATACTCAATATCAATACTACGTTCAAGCTGATTGTGGGGGTACTCAAAGTACTTGGAGTGGTCCTTTTTCATTTAGAACATTATGCGATGCTTTGTCAGTCCCTTTTACTGAAACTTTTGATTCTACTTCATCGACAGAGGCTTGTTGGACAGTTCTAAATGTTAATGCGGATGCGGATGCATGGAATTTAAATTACGCTACTACACCTATTACAGGAAATCAATCTGCTAATATGTATACAGATGGAAATGGTGGTAATAATGATGATTGGTTAATTTCACCAAAAATTACTTTGAGCGGAAACCAAAGATTGGTTTTTAAATATAAAGTTCAATCAAATAATGAACCTAATGACTTTAGAGTAATGTTGTCTATAGCAGGTAATGCTCCAGCTGATTTTTCTTTTGAATTGCAACCATTAGCTAGTTATTCAAATACAACACCTGAGACTATGGTAATTCCTTTGTCGGGAATTTCTGGCGATGTTTATCTTGGATGGCATATTCCATCAGGTGGTTTAGATGGTTGGAGATTGTATATTGATGATGTAGTTGTTGAAGATATTCCAGCAACACCTCCTTCTTGTGTGGCTATTACTTCTCCTGTTACTGGAACTGCAGATGTTTCTTCTGGTACAATAACATGGGCAAGTGAAATTAATGCTACGGGTTATAAAATTAGTGTTGGGACTACGTCAGGTGGAACAGATGTGTTAAATAATTTTGATCTTGGTAATGTATTAACTTATAATTTAACAGGTTTATTAGGAGGTACTACATATTATGTTACGGTTTATCCATATAATGATAATGGAGTAGCTACAGGTTGTACAGAAATTAACTTTACTACTTGTGATGTAGCTTCAATTCCATTCAATGAAGAATTTGAAACAATTACTACAGGTATACCTTCATGCTGGGGTATTGCAGGAACTACTACGACTGCGGGTTATCATTTTTCTAGTTATGCTACAGGAAATGTAGGAAGAGGATTAAGATTTGATTCTTATTTTAATGCTACAGGCAGAACTTCAGAATTAACCACTCCTGTAATTGATGCTTCAACAGTAACATCATTAAGATTGAATTTTTATTACAAAAATCCAACTGGAGGTAATTTTGAAGTTTTGATATCTTCTGATGGTGGTGCAACTTATACTTCTTTAGAAACAGGATTAGTTAATACTACTAACTGGACATTGAAAAGTTATGTGGTAACAAGTCATATTAGCTCAAATGTTAAGGTTAAATTTTTAGGAACTAGCAATTGGGGTAGTGGAGATGCATATGTATATTTAGATGGTGTAGTTTTAGAAGAAATTCCTGCTACTGCTCCTGCTTGTGTAACTTTAACTTCACCTGTTAATGGTGCTGTAAATGTTTCCAACACGACATTGGTTTGGCCAGCTAATCCAGATGCTACAGGGTATTATATTACTGTAGGTACTTCTGCTGGTGCTTCTGATGTTTTAAATAATTTTGATGCGGGTAACGTATTAACATACCATTTATCTAATTTAGTTGGTGGTACAACATATTATGTAACAATATCACCTTATAACGCATTTGGAACAGCAACTGGTTGTACAGAGAGTAATTTCACAACTTGTGATGAAGTTGGTGATTTTGTTGAAAATTTTGATGGATTAGCAGCTACAGGACTTATTCCTGATTGTTGGTCTAGAGTCTTAAGTGATGGTGTAAGTACTTATGCTACTGTAGGTACTTCAACAACTAATTTTAGTGCACCTTACAGTATATCTTTATACAACTCTAGTTCTCCTTCAACTTCAAATATCATGTTAGTAACGCCTTATATTAATAATTTAAGTGCTGGAACTAATAGATTAAGATTTATGGCTAGAAACTCTTCTGATACCCAAGATATCATTGTTGGTACTATGAGTAACCCAAGTGATGCATCAACATTTACTCCTTTACAAACTGTTGATATTAATGGTACATTTGCTCAATATATTGTTGATTTTACAGCTTATGCTGGTACTGATAAATATATTGCGTTAAAAAGAATTTCTACGTCAACTTATACATATGTTTATATTGATAATGTAATTTGGGAAGCGGTTCCTGCAACAGCACCAGCTTGTGCTAGTAATGTAGTAGCTACTCCAGATGCTGCATGTGGTAACTTTGCTAATTTGATTACTTGGGACGCTACAGCAGGTGCTGATGGATATTATATTACAGTAGGTACAACCACTGGAGGTACAGATATTGCAAATAATATTAATTTAGGTAATGTAACTACATATTCTTTCTCAGGAAATTTTGCTACTACCTATTTTTATACAGTTTCTCCTTATAATGCTATAGGTACAGCTTCAGGATGTACAGAAGCTTCATTTACAACAAATGCAAATGGATGTTATTGTGTTTCAGGACCTTCATCTGTTGATGGTACAGGTATTACAAATGTTTTATTAGTTTCTACAAATTTCCCTAATTCTGTTTCAACAGCTCCTGTTTACAATGACCACACTGCTACCGTTGTAGATATGCCTAGAGGTATTAATAATAATGTTCAAATTACATTTGATGTACCATCATGGGGAACAAATAGTTATGATTACAATACTGTTATTTGGATTGATGCAAATGATAACTTTACTTTTGAGGCTTCTGAAATTGTTTACACAGGGTTATCTGCTACAACAGCTTCACCAACATTATTAAATGCATCTTTTGTATTGCCAGGTTCAATTTCATTAGGGCAACACAGAATGAGAATTGTTGCAACAGATGCTGAACAAGTTCCTGCAAATCCTTGTTATGGTGGGACTTATGGTGAAACTGCTGATTTTACGATCAATGTCGTTGCACCTTCATGTGCACCTCCAGTAGCAACAACTAGTATAGTTAACGATTGTGCTAATTCTCAATATTTTGTAAATGTAAATGTTACTAATTTAGGAAATGGTTCACCAGTTATTACTAATGGAACTTCAACTTGGCCAGTTTCGGCTGTAGGAGCACAAAATGTTGGTCCGTTTGCTTTTGGAGCTCCTGTTAATTTAACAATTTTACATGGTACTGATTCTTTGTGTAATTTAACATTAGGAACATTCAACTATGCAGGATGTCCTCCAGTAAATGATGAATGTAGTAATGCTACTGTATTAACTCCTGGCGCTGTATTTGGAACTAATCCACTAGTTGGTACAAATGTTTTTGCTACAGCTTCATCTGGTGCTCCAGCTCCAGGTTGCGCATCTTACTCTGGAGGTGATGTTTGGTATCAAGTTACAGTACCTGCTTCAGGGTCTATTACTGTAGAAACAAACAATAATTCTAGTAATATTACTGATACAGGAATGGCTGTTTATTCTGGAACATGTGGTTCTTTAACATTAGTTGAGTGTGATGATGATGATAGTGGTGATGGTAATTTCTCATTGATTTCATTGTCAGGAAGAACTCCAGGGGAAGTTTTACTAGTAAGAGTATGGGAATATGCAGGAGGAACTGAGGATACATTCCAAGTATCGGCTTATGACGCTTCATTGTCAGCAGGTTCTTTTAATAACTCTAATTTCTTAATTTATCCTAATCCAGTAAAAGATATGTTAAATATTTCTTACTCATCAGAGATATCTTACGTTCGTGTTGTTAACATGTTAGGTCAAGAAGTAATTTCTAGAGATATTAATGCTACTTCTACTCAGTTAGATATGTCACACTTAAGTGCAGGTGCTTATATAGTAACTGTTTCTTCAGGTGATGTATTAAAAACAATAAAAGTTGTTAAGCAATAAGTATTATCTAATATAATGATTAAAGTCCCGATTTATTCGGGACTTTTCTTTTTTACTATCTTTGTAAAAAAAAGTATGTTTTTTTCGTTTATTGTTCCAGTTTATAACCGACCTGATGAAATTGATGAATTGCTTGAAAGCCTAACTAGGTTTACATCTTCAATACCTTTTGAAGTTGTAATTGTAGAAGATGGTTCAACTATTCCTTGTGAGAATATAATTGAAAAATATACCCCTAAATTAACTATTTCCTATTATTTTAAATCAAATTCTGGACCAGGAGATTCTCGTAATTACGGAATGACATTGGCAAAAGGAGATTATTATATTATTTTGGATTCTGATTGTATTATTCCTCCAAATTATTTATCTCAAGTTCAAAAAAGTTTAGAGGAAGAATATGTTGACTGCTTTGGAGGACCAGATGCTGCATTGGATTCCTTTTCCGACATTCAAAAAGCAATTAATTTTACCATGACTTCATTCTTAACTACTGGAGGAATTAGAGGAGGAAGTGAAAAAGTAGATAAATTTCAACCCAGAAGTTTTAATATGGGATTATCCAAAAAAGCTTTTGAAGCTTCAAATGGTTTTGGTAATATTCACCCAGGTGAAGATCCAGATTTATCTATTCGATTATGGAATTTAGATTTTAAAACGAAGTTAATTAAGAATGCTTTCGTCTATCATAAAAGAAGGATAAGTTGGGAGAAATTCCAAATTCAAGTGAATAAATTTGGTAAAGCACGTCCTATTTTAAATTTTTGGTATCCTGAATATACTAAAATTACATTTTGGTTTCCAAGTTTATTTTTATTAGGCTTTCTATTCTCTGCGTTATTGGTCATTTTTAAAATTTACTTTTTTATTGCTTTATATGGATTTTATTTTTCTCTATTATTCATAAGTTCGTTATTGTCCAATAAAAGCCTAAAAATTGCGTTATATTCTTTATGGGCAACTATAATTCAGTTTTATGGTTATGGAAAAGGTTTTTTACAATCCTATTACAAAATCTCTATTTTAAAACAAAAACCTCAAGAAGCATTTCCAGAGTTGTTTTTTAAGAAATAGTTATGACAAAAATAATTGGTTTAACAGGTGGAATTGGAAGTGGGAAATCTACTGTAGCAAACTACATTGCATCAAAAGGAATTCCTGTCTATATTGCCGATGAAGAAGCCAAGAAAATTATGGAAAGGGAAGATGTTAAACAAAAAATTCAAAATTTGTTTGATCAATCTGTTTTCAATTCGGATAATTCACTAAATCGTAAAAAAATAGCCGAATTGGTTTTTAACCATCCAGAAAAGCTAAAAAAGTTAAATAGTATTGTTCATCCAGAAGTACAACTGCATTTTAAAAATTGGGTAAAAGAGCATGGAAATTTTCCCTACATAATTAAAGAAGTTGCCATTCTTTTTGAAACAGGTGGAAATAAATATTGCGATAAAATCATATTAATTACTGCTCCAGAGGAACTTAGGATAGAAAGAGCTATGAAACGTGATAATTTAACAAAAAATGAAATTTTAGTTAGAATCAATAACCAATTACCTGATTCTAAAAAGAAAAAATTGAGTGATTTTGTGGTTGAAAACATAGATTTAAACAAGACTTTCTTAAAAATTGATGAAATTCTTAAAATTTTAGCAAAAATTTAAAAAAAGGTATATATGTTAATCTTTGGTTAATGTATTTTAATGAGAAATGTTAAAATGTTAAATTTGTTTCGATGAATAAGTCAAGGTTTAGATTATTGGTCTTTTTAATGAGTTTATCATTAATAGGAATCATTTTAGTTCAATTGTATTGGATTTCTACTTCGTTAGACAAAAATGAAGAGGAATTCAAGTATCACGTTCAGCAAGTTTTGGGAAATGTATCCAATACTATCAAAGAAAAAGAATTGGTAGCGTTTTATAATCATTATAACAAAATCATTGATAGTACAGGAAAAATTCCGAAAGAAGAAGAATTGAAAGAAATTTACTTCTACGAACGTAATAAAAAAACTAATGAAACTATTATCTATACCAACACACTTGTAGCAGAAAACTACGGTATTAATGGTTCGTTCTTTGATAAAAATGCAAATTCAGTCAATTTTGGAAATGTTGTATCTAAGAGAAAAACAGAAGTTTATAACGGAAATTCATTAAACGACGGAAGTTTACAAATGCGTTCGTTTCCCGATCTTACCATAAAAAAATCGGGTAGTATATCGAGTTTAGATAAAGCTAATTTTGAAGTTGCTTTTAAAGATTTGGTATCGTTAAAACCATTACAAGAAAGAGTTTCTACTGAGCAACTTGGTAAATATTTAAAAGAGGAACTTCATAAATATGGAGTAAAAACACCTTTCGAATTTGGTATTTACAGTAACGGTTTGGCAACAAAAGTGCGATCTGAGGATTTTAAATATGATGTAAAAACCACTTACGGTATTCCTGTTTTTCAGGATAATGAAGGAATGTCTAAATATCAATTATTAGTTAGTTTTCCTCAAAAAAATAAATTCGTATTTTCTTCTTTAATTGGAATTTCGAGTTTGTCCTTATTGTTCACTTTGGTTATTGTGTTAACGTATTCAAGTGCGTTGAATCAATTGATCAAGCAGAAACAAATTTCAGAAATCAAAACCGATTTCATTAACAATATGACACATGAGTTTAAAACACCTATAGCTACCATTAATTTAGCTTTAGATGCTATTAAGAACCCAAAAATCATTGAAGATAAAGAAAAAGTGCAGCGTTATCTTCAAATGATTAAAGAAGAAAACAAACGAATGCACGCTCAGGTTGAAAATGTTTTGCGTATTTCTAAATTAGAAAAAAATGAACTCGACATTTCAAAAGAACCAAGAGACGTAACCGAAATTATTGAAGATGCCATCGAACATGTTAGTTTAATAATAGAAGATAGAGAAGGAGTTGTTCATTCACATTTTCATGCACAACGAAGTACGATTCTATTAAACGAGGTACATTTTACGAATGTATTAGTAAACGTGTTAGATAATGCTATAAAATATTCTCCAAACGCGCCTGTGATTGATGTTTTTACAGAAAATATAAAAGACTTCATTCTGATAAAAATTCAAGATCAAGGAGCAGGAATGAGTAAGGTAGCACAAAAAAGAGTTTTTGAAAAATTCTATCGCGAGCATACAGGAGATTTACATAATGTAAAAGGTCATGGGTTAGGATTAGCCTACGTTAAACAAATAGTAGAAGACCATAACGGTCAAATATTTGTAGAGAGCGAAAAAGGTAAAGGAAGTACCTTTATCATTAAAATGCCATTAATAAATTAAAATATACATACAATTACTATGGAAGCAAAGAAAATATTATTAGTTGAAGACGATCCAAACTTCGGTGCGGTTTTGAAAGATTATTTAATGATAAATGATTTTGAAGTTACGTTGGCTAAAAACGGAATGGAAGGTTTTGAAAAATTCAAAAAAGACACCTACGATTTGTGTATTTTAGACGTGATGATGCCATACAAAGATGGATACACTTTAGCTAGAGAAATTCGCGAGAAAAATCAAGAAGTGCCTATCATCTTTTTAACGGCTAAAACTTTAAAAGAAGACGTTTTAAAAGGCTATAAAGTAGGAGCTGACGATTATTTAAACAAGCCGTTTGATTCGGAAGTACTTTTAATGAAAATTAAAGCGATTATTCAAAGAAAAGCTACCGAAGTAAAACCTGATACAACTAAATTTGAGTTCGAAATTGGTAAATTCCACTTAAACTCAAAATTACGTTTCTTAACATATCCTGGTCAAGAGCCAATTAAATTATCACCAAAAGAGTGTGAACTTTTAAAAATGTTAGCACTTCATGAAAATGATTTAATGCCAAGAGAATTAGCGTTAACCAAAATTTGGAGAGACGATAACTACTTCACATCAAGAAGTATGGACGTGTACATCGCTAAATTGAGAAAATTCTTAAAGCAAGATGAGAATGTAGAAATCTTAAACATTCACGGAGAAGGTTTTAGATTAGTAATCAAAAAATAATAAAAAGTCCTGAAGCAATTCAGGACTTTTTTTATTCAATAACTTCTAAAGCATAACAAATCTTATCGTCTTTAGAAATGATGTACGTATTTTCATTTTTTGAAATTACCGCTTCATCATTCCAATTTAATTCTTTTAAGAAATTCATTTCAAAACCTTTAATGTGTTGTTTTAAAACGAATTTTCTATCCATCGAATTTAAACACCATTCCAAGTATTTTACATTGTTAGCATGGTTTACAATATCCAAATCAGATAATTGCACTTTATAATCCAACACTTTTTCAAATGGAACATCCAAGTTAATGTGCTGTACCGATTTTTCAGTTGCACTATGTTCTGGATATTTGATAAAATGTTCGTGAGGTAAAGCTAAATTTTCTGGTCTTCTAATTTGTGTATTTAAAACCGCCCAATACGTTTCGCACCCAGCTAATTTCTCATCTCCACGATACAATTCTAAACAACGAGTTGAACGTGAATTTTCTAACGATTTTATCCACGTTTTTACCGTTACTTTTTCTTTCCATTTCGGCAAGTTGATAATTTCCAAACGCATTTTACTCATTACCCATGCTTGATGATGTTCTTGCATATCGCTAAAACTAATGCCACCTAAATCGGCATGAATTCCCGCTGTAATTTGAAAAATATTACACAAATCAGTATATTTCAACAAACCATTTGGATAGCATTGCAGAAAATTGATTTCGTATTCTTGTTCTAAAATAGAAGTAAAATTGGGAGAAATGGACATTTTAATGTATTAAGATTCCTAATGAGATAATAAATTTATTTCCTTTGCCATAGTAATCTTTTTTTTCTGGACTTGCATTCAAATTTGAATTATAAAAATGAGAAAAATGTAATCCAGCATAACCGGCAAAAGTTTTATTTAAATTATAGTTTATATAACTACCTAATCTAATTTCTTCTAAACTTTGTTTTGCTAATATGCTTCCTCCAGTATTTTCTTTATAATTAAATTGACATTGTCCATAACTTATTGTTGGATTAAGCTCAAATTTTGAATTTAAGGGAATTTCATATTCTAAAATATACTGGTAAGAATTTGAATTAATGTAATCAAAATTTCCAATAGCATTTGAATTTTCTACTTTTAATTTTTGAAATTCATATCCTAAGCTTAGTCTGAAATTATAAATTTTTACTAATGATAATATTGAATGAAATCCAAATCCAGAACTTAAATCTTTTGAAAAATAGTTGTTTCCAAATTGAATTGGTAATTGAAAACCAAATCTAAATGCTGGATTAAAATCTACAATTTTATTCTTTGCTTCCTTTTGACTAAAAGCCAAAGTACTCGATAACACAAATATGATAATGAATATTTTTCTCATAACTTAGTATGTTAATGTATAATTTAATTCATCATTATTTATAGTTAATGGAATAGAAAAATATTCTATTTCTTCAGTTATTGTATTTTTAATTTGATAATTAAGTTCAAATGTTTGATTCTTTTTTACTTGATAAAATAATTGAGGTTCATTATAAATAAGATCGTCAATGTATAAATTGATTTGTTCTTCATATTTAATTGCATCTACATCAATTTTATAAATAATTTTATTTGAACTAATTTGATTAGGGATAATTGTAAATGTAATAATCTCGTCTAACTTTAATAATGTTATGGTTCCTAAATCCCAATTTAAACCCTCAAAATTATCATCATTTATTCCATTGAAATAAACGGGTAAATATTCTGTCGAATTTTCCAGGATTAAACTTGAGTTATTGGTTGGTTTGAACATATCAAATTGTATAAAACCTTCTTCATTAGATTTTTTTTTGTAAGTTGAAAAATCATAACTATCATCATCATAACTTGTTCCTATATATGCCTTTTCATTAGCTAAAGGTTGATTTTCAGAGTTAACTACTTTTAGTTTTATATTTATTATGGTTTCCCCATCATAAGGAATTCCGCAAGAGATATATGTAAATACAAGTAGTAATAGTAACTTTTTCATTATTTTATTTTTAACTAAGATGAGAAAAATCTTATAAGGTTGCGTTAAGTTGTCATTATTTTTTCTATGACTTGAATAATCTCTTTTCTATCAGTTAAATAATCAAACCAACTCACGTTTTCTGTTCGTTTAAACCAAGTGATTTGACGTTTAGCAAATCGTCTTGTATTCATTTTGATTTGCTCAATGGCGAAATCTAAAGTGGTTTTCCCATCAAAATAATCGAATAATTCTCGATAACCAACAGTTTGTAACGCATTCAAATGTTTATTTGGACACAAAGCTTGTGCTTCGGCTAAAAGTCCTTCATTTAGTATGATATCAACGCGTTGGTTGATTCTGTTGTACATGATTTCTCGGTCGGCTTCTAAACCAATGATGATAGGAGTGAAGTTTCTTTCGTTTTTTCGTTTTCCAATAAAACTCGAATACGGTTTTCCACTTCCAATACAAACTTCTACAAAGCGTTTCATACGTTGTGGATTTTGTAAGGTTTGCGGATTTTCAGTTTGTAACTTTTGGTAATATTCCGAATCTAATTTTTGGAGTTGCTCTTGTAAATAGGTAATTCCTATTGCATCATATTTGGCATTAATTTCAGTTCGAATCGAATCATCAATATCTGGAAAATCATCAAATCCTTTCAAAACAGCATCCACGTACAATCCCGAACCACCTACCATAATTTGAATGTTATTTTTCTGAAATAATTCGTCCAATTTCGTTAAAGCTTCTTGTTCAAAATCGCCTACCGAATAACTTTCAAAAATCGATTTATTTTGAATAAAATGATGGTTTGCAGCTGCTAATTCTTCATAACTCGGAACAGCGGTGCCAATTTTCATTTCCTTAAAAAACTGACGACTATCACACGAAATAATATCGCAACCAAAATGTTGTGCTAAAGCAATACTTAATGCTGTTTTTCCAATGGCAGTTGGACCAATAATCGTAATTAGGTAATTCATTTTATAATTCGCTTCCGCAATCCTGACAATATTTTGCGTTTAATAAATGTTCTGAATTGCCACAGTTTTGGCAAACTTTTTTGTCACTTTCTCTTGTTTTAGGTGTGTTTTTTGCAATTTCAGCTGTAATAATTCCGGTAGGAACGGCAATGATTCCATAACCCATAATCATTACAAATGAGGCAATAAATTGTCCCAAAGGTGTAATAGGAGTAATATCGCCAAATCCAACAGTAGTTAAAGTTACAATGCACCAATAAATTGAAACTGGAATACTGGTGAATCCAGCTTCATCTCCTTCCACAACATACATTACCGAACCAATGATGATACAACTTATCAAAATAAAGTACATAAAAACCAAGATACGACCGCGACTCGCAATAATCGATTCTCGTAAATGCACTGATTGACTGGAGAATTGAGGATGATTTAATATTTTAAATAATCGCAATAATCGTAAGGCTCTAACCACTGTAAAAACACTTGTTCCAACGAAGAAAAACGATAAATACATAGGCAAAATCGCTACTAAATCGATAATTCCGTAGAAACTTAAAATATAATTCATGGGTTTTTTAATCGTAATGATTCGTAAAATGTATTCAATAGTAAAAAAAATGGTTATTATCCATTCCGAAACTAAAATGAAAGTGTGGTATTTTCCATCGAATTCTTTTACGGTTTCCAACATTACTAAGACAACGCTCAGTAAAATCAATCCCAAAAGAATTATATCGAAAAGTCTTCCTGCAACCGTATTGGTTCCGTAGATAATGATGTGAGCTTTTTGTTTGAAAATCTCGTATTTCGACTTAACTTCATTCATAAAAACAAAGTTAAACAATTAAAATTGAATAATCTTATATACTTTGTGTTTGCGTAAATAGGTCTGAATAATCGTTTTCGTATCGCGATTGTGTTGCATTGGAATAATGATGTTTTTCAAAATTTCAATGTTGTTTACTTGATAATTCAAATCGTAAAAGCAATAGCCTTTGTAAATGCCATTTTCAATAAGAACTGCGGTTCTTTCATCATAAGATCTACCTCGGTCAAGAATTACCATGTTGTTATTTTCAAACGAGTTTTCTTCTATGAATTCCAACACACGTTCGTTGTAACTTTCTGGAAGTTCTTCGCCCACACAAGCTCCATTACATTCTTTGATTTTGTATTGAAAACATCCGTTTTGAGTATCATATAAACCATTGATTTTCTGACATAAATTGTATTTCTCCGTTATCTTGAACAGCACATTTTTGCCTTCCTGAAGTGATGTAAAAGAGGTGATTTCTTTCTTTCTTCCATCGGCTTTTTCAACGGTTAAAGCGATGTAACCTTGTTCGTTTTTATGTTGATACAACGCATATTGGAAAATACTTTTGCGTTGGGCTCTATTATAAATAGGTTTGTTGATTTTAATTTCTTCGCTTTCCTTTAAAAGTGCAATTAATTCGCTTCCCGTTTCTTCAAAAGTTACGGCATAAACATCGCGTTGAATTTTTTTACTTTTGCTCGAAGTTCCCGTGAAATGTTGGTTGACACGTTTTTTGATGTTTTTACTTTTTCCGATGTAAATCAAATCGCCTTTTTCGTTATGAATGTAGTAAATTCCTGTTTTAGAAGGTAAATTCTCCACAATGTCTAACAATTTTGGTGACATTCCCGATTTGATTTCGGTTTTGATGAAACTTTTTACGATTTCTTTCTCGATGTCTTTTACCAACAACATTTTGAATAATTTCACCGTAGCCAAAGCATCACCACTTGCACGATGTCTGTCTGCCATAGGAATTCCTAATGAACGCACCAGCTTACCCAAACTATACGATTCTTGACCCGGAATTAACTTTTTTGCTAATTCTACCGTGCATAGCGTTTGTTTTTTGAAATCAAAACCTAAACGTCTAAACTCGGTTTTTAAAATGCGATAATCGAATGAAGCATTGTGAGCCACAATTACGCATCCTTCGGTAATTTCGATAATTCTTTTTGCGACTTCATAGAATTTGGGAGCACTTCTGAGCATTGCATTGTTAATCCCAGTCAATTTTACCACAAAGGGTTGAATTGGCTTCTCAGGATTTACCAAACTGATGAATTGGTCCACAACCTCATGACCATCAAATTTATAAATGGCGATTTCGGTAATACCTTCTTCATTGTATTGCCCTCCAGTGGTTTCTATGTCGATGATTGCGTACAAAATAGTTTACAGTGTTCAGTCTCAGTTTTCAGTTAATTGGCACATTGACAAATTGCCTTATTGATAATTTCTGGAGCCAAATATACTACTTCCAATTCGAACCATCGTGCTTCCACATGAAATTGCTAGTTGATAATCGCCCGACATGCCCATTGAGAGAGTGTTCAGTTGACAGTGTTCAGTGTTCAGTGTTTTGTATTTATCAAAAATCGTTTTTAGATGTTTGAATTCCTTTTCGATTTGGTTTTGGTTTTCTGTGAAGGTTGCCATTCCCATTAAACCTACGATTTTGATGTTTTTATAGTTTTCCTTATTATGCTGAATTTCATTCAAAATCTCATATAATTCTTCTTCATCAAGACCAAATTTGCTTTCTTCTTCCGCAATGTAAACTTGTAACAAACAATCAATCACACGATTATTTTTTGCGGCTTGTTTGTTGATTTCTTGCAGTAATTTCAAACTATCAACACCGTGAATCAAAC
>NZ_CALBSN010000195.1 GCF_937967675.1 uncultured Flavobacterium sp.
TTAATTCTTTTAGTTCAATATCTTTTCCGTCTTGATTGGTCCATTTTTCAGGCAAGTTGTAAATTGATAAATCGGTTATTGGTTTATCTTTTATGTCTTGTTTTTCCTCTTTTGAATTGCATCCAATTAATAAAAGGGAAGCAATTACGAATAAAATTAGCTTTTTCATGTTTTTTTTGTTTAATTGAAAACTCAATTAGCGATGTTTTTGGCACATCGGAAACCTAAATTTTTTGTTGTGTAGTTTGCTTTTATACTGCCTCGGAAAGCGTAACGCATAAAAGCGGCATAATTCATTAAATCAGTAGCATTGACAGAACCACTTCCGCAGAACAAATCTTTATCGGTATCTTTATCTTTTCTGGATTCTCCTGATAAAAAAATGCTATTGAAATCGAAAGTCCATTCCCAAACCAATCCGTGCATATCGTAAACGCCCCAGTAATTCTTGAATGTTTTACCTACGGAATTGTTGTAGGTTTTATTTTTTTCGTACCAACTCAAGATGTATTTGTTGAATTCTTCTCTAGTTCTGGCGTCTTTTCGTTTTTCATCTGCCATAGCTACATATTCCCATTCATCTAAAGTGGCTAATCTTTTACCTTGACATTCGCAGTATTCTTTTGCAGCAAACCATGAAATATTAGTCACTGGCGCATTGGCATTTAATTGTCCGAAACTTAAGTCGCCACTCCATTCTGATAAATAAGTTGTATTGGCAAAAAGGCGTTTGATTTTTGATTTTCTGTAATTCGGATTTTTTTTCAAAAATTCTAAATATTGTTGATTCGTAACCGGATATACATCTAACAAAAAGGATTTAATGAACACTGGTTTCTTATCTGTTGTTCCATATAACGGAACGTAACTCCCTGCTCCAATGGTTACCATATCTTTGGGTACCTGAGAAAAAGAAATGGAAACCCAAGATAATAAAATTAGGCAGTAGTGAAATCGTTTCATAAATTGAGCTTCCATTCTTCAGTTTGTTTATTGTTTATACTTATTTTTTACCTCTTTGTGCTTTTACCATAGCAGGAGTAACTTTTGTATTGTTATTTCCCCAACTGCTGTAAACATAAGTCAGTACATCCGCTACTTGTTGGTCGCTTAATCCTTGACTAGTCATCGCACTATTGAATTTTTTGCCATTTACAGTAATAGGTCCGCTTAATCCGTTTAATACCACTTTAATGGCTCTGTTAACATCTTTATTTAGGTAATCAGATTTTGCTAAAGGAGGAAATGCGTTTGGAATTCCTTGTCCGTTTGCCTGATGACATGCGATACATGTTTTACTAAAAATTGCTTTTCCTTTATTTACATCCTGAAATGCCACTACTTCAGATGTTTTAGTTGTTGGTAATTTAAAACTGATTAAAGTTCCGGTTATGATAAGTGCGATGGCACTCAATACTATTTTTTTCATTTTGTGTTTATTCTATTTATATTTAATTAATGCATTTCTTTTGCTTTTGGAGCTGGTTTTGCTCTTTGTGTTTTAACCATTTCTGGAGTTACTTTGGTTTTGTTGTTACCCCAACCGTTGTACACATATGTTAAAACATCTGAAATTTCTTGATCGGTAAGGTTTTGACTCGTCATTACCGAATTGAATTTTTTACCATTTACTGTAATTTCGCCACTTAATCCATGAAGAACTGCATTGATTGCTCTGTTTGGATCTGCATTTAAGAAATCAGATTTTACTAATGGAGGGAAAGCACCAGGAATACCTTGACCTTCTGATTGGTGACAAGCAAAACAAGTTCTTCCATAAATATTTTTACCATCGGCAATTTGTTGGTCTAATGTTTTGTTTACCACTACTTCTTTTCCATTACCTGATTTTGGCATCGTTTGAATAGTTCCTCCTTCTGGGTGATAAATACCTTCTTGCGTTGTACCTGAGTAAATTTTAGCATTTTCAGCACCTTCTACTTTTAACATTCCTAATGCTCCTTTGTTGAACGCTCTGAAGATGGAGTGATCCACTAAAATGAAAGTTCCTGGAACATCTACTTTAAACTCTACAATTGCAGAACCACCAGCAGGAATTAATGTTGTTTGAACATTTTTATTGATTGCATCTCCACCTTCAATATGAACTCTGTCGAAAATCTCTCCAATAACGTGGAACGAAGAAACTAAATTTGGTCCACCGTTACCCATGTAAATTCTAACGGTTTCACCCACTTTAGCTGTTAACGCTTTGTCACCAGTTAAAGCACCAACTTTACCATTAAAAACTACATAATCAGGATGTTCATCAACGGCTTTTGTCATGTCGAAAGGTTGCATTCCAGGTTCTCCATTTTTTCCTTTGGTATAAAAATCACCTTGCATTACGTAGTATTCTTTATCTACTGGAGGTAAACCACCTTCTGGTTCCACCAAAATTAATCCGTACATCCCGTTTGCAATGTGCATCCCTACAGGAGCTGTAGCACAGTGGTACACATATAATCCTGGATTGATACATTTGAAATTAAAAGTTTTTTCATGTCCTGGCGCTACTAAAGAAGAAGCAGCTCCACCTCCAGGACCTGTAACGGCGTGTAAATCGATATTGTGAGGCAATTTGTTGTCTGGGTGATTTTTCAAAGTAAATTCTACTTCATCACCTACTCTAGTTCTAATAAAACTTCCTGGTACACTACCTCCAAAAGTCCAGTAAACATATTTAACACCGTCGGCCATCTCACCTTCGATTTCTTTAATTTCCATGTTTACAATTAATTTTTTAGCAGGACGATCTCCAACAGGTTTTGGTACAAATGGAGGCGCTGTTAATTCTGCAATCATTTCATCACCAACAGAGATATCAGCATAGTTGGTTGTTGAGTCACCGTTCTGTTTACATGCGATACTTGCTGCACAAGCCACACACAATACAAGAACTTTTTTAATAAAATTACTCATGGTAGAAAAAATTAGTTTTAAATATTGGTTTCAATAATAGTTTCGTTACTATCATTTTTTTAGGTCAAAATTAAAGGACAAAAACATCCTTTAATATGATAAAAATCATGTTTCGAAAAAAAATTAAAAACTTAATAAAATAAGGTTTTGTGAAAAATATTCAAGTCTGAATACACTAAAACTCTAAAAAAAATAAGAAATAGATTTAAATTAAAAAAAACTCAAATTTTAACATAAACTGCATTTTTTCTACAGCAATTTATTTGATCATTATTTTTTTATTTGCGGCGTTTTAAAATAGTATTAGCAAGACATATATTATTTAATCAATTCCAGGTTATATAATTCCGTTTTTTTAATATGATTTTAAATTATAAACTAATGAATAATATATAAATCTATGAATTGTAAGACCTACTATATGTTAATTGCAAGTTTGTTAGCAGTTACATTATTACAAGCCCAAGACATTTTATGGGAACATTCCTATGGTGGAAAACACGCTGAATTTTTATATGATGCTCAATCAACAGCAGATTATGGTTTCATTCTAGCTGGAAGTTCTATCTCTAGCAAAAATGGGAATAAAACAGAATCAAATAAAGGAGACCTTGATTACTGGATTTGGAAAATGGATGAAAAAGGAACTCCCGAATGGCAAAAAAGTTTTGGTGGCAATGGTGTTGATTTACTACAAAGTATAAGAATCACAAATGATGGTGGATTTATTTTAGCTGGAACATCAACTTCTTCAATTAGTGGAGATAAAAAAGATGAAAGTAAAGGATTGGAAGATTTTTGGATAATTAAATTAGATGCTAAAGGTCAAGAATTATGGCAAAGGACCATTGGTGGATCAGGCCAAGATATACTTTTGAGTATAGCCCAAACAAAGGACGGAGGCTACATTTTAGGTGGTTCTTCAAGCTCTAATAAATCTGAACCTACTGATAAAGGAATCGTTGATAAATATGGTAAGCAAGAAGATTCTAGAGGGGGTATGGATTATTGGGTGGTTAAACTTGATAGTAAAGGGGAAATAGAATGGGATAAAACCATTGGTGGAAAATACAAGGATGAATTAAAAAGTATTGAACAAACAAAAGATGATGGTTTTATATTAGGAGGATATTCTAATTCGCCTGAGTCAGGGGAAAAGTCTCAAAAAAGTTTTGGTTTTAGTGACTATTGGGTTTTAAAATTAGATAAAGAAGGAAACATCCAGTGGCAAGAAACAATTGGGGGAGATAAAGATGACAACCTATTTGCCTTAACTCAAACTAATGACGGTGGCTATATAATTGGTGGAAATTCAAATTCAGGAGCAACACATTCAAAAACAAAATCAAATAAGAATGGAACAGATTTTTGGATAGTAAAAATTAATGAGGTTGGTAGCATTGAATGGCAAAGAACCTACAATTTTGGGAAATATGATGTCTTAACTTCAATAGTTGAAAATCGAGATGGGACTTTTTTAATAGGAGGTTATGCCCAATCAGAGGCTAAATCTAAGATAGGAAAGTCTGATAAAGAAGGAATTAATGACTACATAGCTTTAAAACTTAAAGTAGATGGAGATATAATTTGGAAACAAACTTTTGGAAGTAAGGGGGATGAAGTATTAAAAAAGCTATTTGAAACAAGAGATGGCGGATATATTCTAGCTGGAACCTCTAAAGGAGAAGTTTCAAGAGATAAAAATTCAAATATTGGCGGAAGTGATTTTTGGGTAATAAAACTCGGAGACAAGGACAAAAAGAAAATAGAAAAAGAAATTATAGAAGCGATTCCAAATCCAGCTCAAACTTTTACCAATGCTATTGTGGGATATGATTATAAAAGAGGAACTGCAACCCTTTTTGATTTAAGTGGAAGAAAAATTCATTCGGTTAAGATATTTGGAGAAAGAACAATACCATTTGATTTAAGTACACTTCCTCAAGGAATTTATGTAATTGAGGTAAAAACCGATACCAGTACAGATGGTGTTAAAGTAATTAAAAACTAATTAAAATATTTTTAGAATGATACAAAAAATGAAGACAATATTTCTTTTTTTAAGTTTTAGTATAGGTTGTGCGGCTCAAGAAATTAGCACAGACCTTCCCGTATTTTCGCCACAAACACCCACAACAAACGATCTAGGCAAATATGGTGAAGTACAGGTAAATGAATCATCTGGAACTATTTCTCCAACTATACCATTGTTTACATACAAGGCTGGAGGATTTGAATTACCATTATCCTTAAATTATTCTGGTAATGGGGTTAAAGTAAACCAAGATCCAACATGGGCTGGAATCAATTGGAATATAAATCCTGGAGGGGTTATAACAAGAACTGTTAATGATTTGCCAGATGAAATAACGGCAACTCAAAATAGAATTTATCTCTCGGAGCAAGAATTAGATGCAAAAACTGGAGTAAGACAATTACAAACGCAATCAGAGTTTGAAGATTTAGATAAAAATACTGAATGGTACATTTTTATGGATTATTTAACTAGAGTTCAAGTAGATTCAGAAATTGATGTATTTAATTATAATTTTTTAGGGTATTCAGGTAGTTTTTACTTAGATGTGAATAATAATGTTCATTTTATAAAATATGATAAAGAGTTAAAAATTAGTTTTCAATTTGTTCAAGGAAATAAAAGCTATTTCATAATACAAACACCTAATGGTGATACATATTATTTTGGAGGACAAAATGCTTCTGAATCATCTAGAACTTGGGTCAATAATGGAGCTGGTTCAACAACAAATATTCAGTTTGCTCAAAACTCTTTTTATTTGTACGGCGTTGTTTTGTATAATGGAGTAAATATTAATTTCAATTATGAGAATGTAATAAGAAGTTGTGATTTTTATAATATTGGAATTGTTGAAACAGCTTCTGTTGCTTTTCCTTTAGGTAATCACCCATGTAATAAATCAAAAAAGGATCTGATGAACCAATTAGAGAGTATTGTTCATTTGAAAGAAATTACTAATAATTTAACAAATGAAAAAGTAGAATTTAACTATTCTTATGAAGGTAAATGCAATAGATTAATTAAACTTAATTCAATTACATTTAGTAACAATAATCAACAATTAAAAAAAATCAATTTACTTTTTTTTAATAGTAATAATGAACCTGATCAAGCATCAAATGATTTTAAAGATGATGATAAATTTTTCTTGCAAAAAGTGGAGTTTTATGGAAAATCGAATACTTTTTTATACGATTATCAGTTAACCTACACTACACCTGAATTATTTCCATCTAAAAATTCATTTGCTCAAGATGATTTAGGGTATTATAATGGTAAAAATTCAAACACTACGCTTTTACCAATAACGAATAATAATTTGTTAAATGAGAATTGCTTTTTTGGACTTGCCGACAGAGAAGCAGATTTGACAGCTTCTTTAATTGGTTCTTTAAAAAGTATTCAATATCCAACAAAAGGAAAAATGGAATTTGAGTATGAATTGCCATATAAAGGAGAACAGGATATTATAAACAAACATTATGTCACTGTTTATTACAGAGATGAAAATCGTAATAATACATCATTATTGTCAAAAGTGTATTATCCAAATAATTTACAACCTATTGTTTTTAACTCAAATAAAACGATTAATATAGGGTTAGATGTAATGGCTAAAGGACCTTTTTCACATCAAAATAATGTGAAAATTGAAATTTTCAAAAAGGTAGGAACAAATTGGGTTGTCCAGGAAACAAAACAAAAATACATTACAAATTCAGAGAATACGACGATTAATCATCAAGAATATTATTCTATAGATTTACCAGCAGGAAGTTATTATTTTAAAGTTTCATTAGTTCTTGTGGCAGCTGGACTTGAAAATTCTGTGGTAGCTAATACAACTCTATATTTACCGCAAGGTACCAGACCTGTTTTTTATCCAGGTCTTAGGATTAAGAAAGTTATCACATTTGATGATAATAACAATACGAATGTCACTAGATATTATTACAACGAGTTGGATAAAATAAATCAGGAAACTTTTGTTTTTAATCCTAAATATGTACAAACTGTTCCTACTCTTGATTGCTCAAATATTTATTCCGTTTTTTTCGATGTCTATAAACTCAGCCCTAATAACCTTAACAATATTTACAATACTGACATGGCTGGCTCAACTTACAAATATGTTACCGTTAGTTATGGTGGAGACAACTTTGAAAAAGGAGGAAAAGAACTTACTTTTCACAAAAACGCAAATACAATTCCAAAATTCTATTCTACACATCCAAAAATGACATCAAATCATGAAATTTATTCTTATGGTTATTATCTTGTTGAAAATGAATTATTTCCCCGCTATGAATTGCAACGTGAATTAGATTTGAATGCAGTTTTTGATGTAGGAAATAACGACTCATATCAAAATTCTATTCTTAAAAAAGAAAGATACTTTAATTCTAGCAAAAAAAATGTAAGTGAAAAAATTCATAATTACGAAGGAATAGAGCGTAATGTTAAAAATAATATTAAGATAGTAAACTTAATTAATACTCTGGATATGCAAATAAAAAGTACAGTTTAAGTTAAGCGACATTTTTGTAAATGCTG
>NZ_CALBSN010000196.1 GCF_937967675.1 uncultured Flavobacterium sp.
AATCTGTCGTTGAAATTATCGTCTGGCGATTTTGAATTACTCCCTAAATTTAAAGCTCTTGAAACACCTCCTACAAGATATGGTCTAACGTTTCCTGTACGTAATGCAGAATATTTTAGTAAAAGAGGGAAAAATATATAAGTAGATTTGACTTCACGTAAACGATCGCCTACATCCACAATATTTGGGTAGGTTAAGTTTCTTTGAGTAATATAAAGACCTGGTTCAAAGCGAAAATCCAGATATTCTGTAAGTCTTAAATTTCCTATAAGTCCTACATTAAATCCAGTAGTTGTTTCAACTTCAATATCTTCAGTTACTGATAAATAATCAAATTTAAAATCAAGACTATTAAATCCAAGATAATACCCCCAGTGAACGCGTTGTTTGTTCCAGTTTTCCTTGTTGATAATTGGATCTTTACTAAACATGCCCTCCTGAGCAAAAAGTAGGGGTGAAAAAAGTAATAAAAATAAAAACTTCTTCATATTATTTTTTAGATGCTTGATAAATAGTGGCAACTCCAAATGTTTGAGGGAGATGCTTCACGTCTATAAACCCAATTTTTCTCAAAATATTGTTCAAAGCTTCTCCAAAAGGGAAATTTTGTGCCGAAGTGGATAGATATTGGTACGCTTTTTTATCTTTTGAAAATAATTTTCCAATAGTTGGCATGATGAAATTGGTATAAACATAATATCCTTGTTTAAAAGGAAATTGTGTAGGAACCGAAGTTTCTAAAATAATCAATTGGCCGCCTGGTTTTAATGTTCTTAAAATATCGGTTAATCCTTTTTCCAAATTTTCAAAATTACGCACGCCATAAGCAACAGTAATGGCATCAAAATAATTGTCAGGATATGGAATATTTTCGCCATCGCCTAACACCATTTGAATTTTTGAATCCAAGTTTTGAGCAGCAATTTTTTTCTTTCCAATGTCAAGCATGCCTTGCGAAATATCTAAGCCAATAATTTCTGTTGCCGATGTATTTGCAAATAAAATCGCTAAATCACCTGTTCCAGTTGCAATATCTAAAATAGATTTTGGCTGTTTTGCCGCAATCATTTTTAAGATTTTCTTTTTCCATTTTGCATCAGTTCCAAAAGAAATAACTCGGTTTAAACCATCATAATTTTCAGAAATGGTATCAAACATTTGAGCAACTTGTTCTTTTTTTCCTAAGTTAGAATCTTGATATGGCGTAATATTTTTTGACATTTTGCAATTTTTTGGAACACAAAAGTACTGATAAAAAATCAAATACAATTGCAAAATTCAATTTCAACTTCAAAATTCAAATTAAAGAAATGTTATTAGTATCTAAGATTTAAGAAATTTAAAAAATCCGTGAAAATTTCTCAAATCTGTCTCATATGTGTTCCCAAAAGATGAAAATTTATTTTCTAACGTAAGTTAAAAAAGTAAAATCATAATCGTGTTTTTCGTCTTTTGGATGAAATTCTTCAAAAACTAATTTCCATTGATTCGTATCAATTTCTGGAAAAAAAGTATCGGCTTCAATCGTAGTATGCACGCGAGTTAAATCGATTTTATCTGCAATTTCGATGGATTGTTTGTAGATTTCGCCTCCACCAATGATGAAAACTTCTTCCTCTTTTGGACACAAATCAATTGCGTTTTGTAAACTGCTCGCTATTATACAACCTTCAGGAACTTTGTAATCCTTTTGTCTAGTAATAATAATATGTGTTCTATTGGGTAACGGTTTCGGAAAACTTTCAAACGTTTTTCTTCCCATCACAATAAAATGTCCCGAAGTTAAACTTTTAAAACGTTTAAAATCATCTGGCAAATGCCAAACCAATTGATTGTCTTTTCCTAAAGCATTGTTTTCAGATGCGGCTGCGATTATGGTAAGCATGTTAGTTAAGTTTAAAAATTAAGGGAAGGGCATACTTAACATTTACAGGTTTGCCTTTTTGCATCCCCGGTTTCATTTTGGGTAAAAGTCTCACTATTCGTAAAGCTTCTGTTTGTAGAATGGGATCTCCACCTTTAGTTTCAATTTTGGTAATTTCGCCCTCTTTGTTTATTACAAATAAAACTAGTACTCTCCCTTCAATATTATTTCTTTTTGCTTTTGATGGGTATCTAAACGTTGCATTAATATGTTCTCCCATTTTTTCTTGAAAACAATTCATTCTTTTATTTCTTTCGATATCTTCACAACCAGAGAAAATAGGCGCTTCTTCAATAATTGCAAATGGAATATCTCCTGTTTTTTCCCCACTCAATGAATCATTTTTTGTAAGTATGACTACATCGGTATTTGTGTTTTCATTTTGTGAAAAAGTGTTGATAAAAAATAATGTAAAGCAAAGTAATAGCGTATTTTTCATAAATTTTATTTTAAACCGCAACAACACCTTTAATATGCGGATGTGGATCATAACCTTCTAACGTGAAATCTTCAAATTTGAAATCGAAAATATTTTTAATTTCAGGGTTTAATTTCATCGTTGGTAATGGTCGGCACTCGCGCGATAATTGCAATTGTAGTTGCTCGATATGGTTGTTGTAAATGTGTGCATCACCAAAGGTGTGGATGAATTCGCCTACTTGTAAATCGCAAACTTGGGCAATCATCATGGTAAACAAAGCATAAGACGCAATATTAAACGGAACACCTAAGAAAATATCAGCACTGCGTTGGTACAACTGGCAACTTAATTTTCCATCCGCCACATAAAATTGAAAAAAAGCATGACATGGAGGTAAAGCGGCTTTTCCATTGGCAACATTTTCTGCAAACGAAACCGAAGTATCCGGCAAAACACTAGGATTCCAAGCGGAAACCAACATTCTTCTGCTGTTTGGATTGGTTTTTAGTGTTTCGATTAATTCGGTAATTTGGTCAATTTCTTCGCTGTTCCAATTGCGCCATTGGTGGCCGTAAACCGGACCTAAGTCGCCATTTTCATCGGCCCATTCGTCCCAAATTTTCACACCGTTTTCTTGTAAATATTTGATGTTGGTATCGCCTTTTAAAAACCATAACAATTCGAAAATAATCGATTTTAAGTGGAGTTTCTTTGTGGTTACCATTGGGAAACCTTCGCTTAAATCAAAACGCATTTGGTAGCCAAACACACTTAAGGTTCCAGTTCCGGTACGGTCGCCTTTTTGGTTGCCGTTTGCTAATACGTGTTTTACTAAATCGTGATATTGTTTCATTTTGAGTTTAAAAGTTTAATGGTTTAGAAGGTTAAAAGTTTTTTACGCTCTTTACCTAACTAATGCGAAACATTAGCAACGTCTTTGGGATTGTGTTTGTGTTTGAATAAAACAGCAAACGCAATTGCAATTACTAAAGCATAAGCAGCAAAAGTTAACCAGATGTTGTGCCAATCTTTTTCTCCAGTTGCAGCATCTGTAAAATACATACTGATGATTTGTCCGCTTACAACACTTCCTAAAACAGCTCCAAATCCGTTAGTCATCATCATGAATAAACCTTGTGCAGAAGAACGAATTTTAGAATCGGTTGAGGTTTCTACGAATAATGAACCTGAAATGTTGAAGAAATCAAATGCCATTCCGTAAACGATACATGATAAAATAATCATCCATAATCCGTCACCAGGATTTCCGAATGCAAATAATCCGAAACGTAAAACCCAAGCAATCATACTAAACAGCATTACTTGTTTAATACCAAAACGTTTTAAGAAAAAAGGAATCGCTAAGATGAATAAAGTTTCAGAAATTTGGGAAATCGACATAATTAAAGTAGAATATTTTACTACTAATGAATCAGCGTAAATAGGATTGTGTTTGAAATCATCTAAGAA
>NZ_CALBSN010000197.1 GCF_937967675.1 uncultured Flavobacterium sp.
TCAAATCTTCCATTGAAATCTCAGCTTGAGGAACACCATCAAAAACTTCTAAAAAGGTTTTCTCATCTAACTTTTTCAACTCATCCATTGACGGACTAAAAAAAGCATTGGATGCTGCAATTGCATTTTCCAAATCTGTTGCAGAATGAACCATTGTAGTGATTTCTTCTGCTAAACGTTTTTGTAACGCTCTTAAATGAGGCGCTTCGTTATGTGCTGCAATTAATTTTTCAATGGTTTCTTTGTCTAAGAACGTGAAAATCTTAATGTATTTTTCAGCATCAACATCCGAAGTATTTAACCAGTATTGGTAGAATTTGTAAGGTGAAGTTCTTTCCGGATCTAACCAAATATTGCCACCTTCTGATTTTCCGAATTTCGTTCCATCCGCTTTTGTAATCAACGGACAAGTTAAGGCATAGGCTTTTCCAGATTCAATTCTACGCACTAATTCTGTTCCCGTGGTGATATTTCCCCATTGGTCACTTCCGCCCATTTGTAGCGTACATTTTTTTGCACGGTATAAATGTAAAAAGTCATATCCTTGTACTAATTGGTATGTAAATTCAGTAAACGACATTCCTTCTGAAGTTTCTCCAGTTAAACGTTTTTTTACTGAATCTTTCGCCATCATGTAGTTCACTGTAATATGTTTACCCACATCGCGAATGAAATCTAAGAAAGAGAATTCTTTCATCCAATCGTAATTGTTTACTAACTCGGCAGCATTAGGTTCGGCTGAAGTAAAATCTAAAAAGCGAGCCAATTGTCCTTTAATAGCTTCTTGATTGTGACGCAAAGTAGCTTCATCTAATAAATTTCTTTCATTAGATTTTCCTGATGGATCACCAATCATTCCTGTTGCTCCACCTACAAGCGCTAAAGGTTTATGACCACTCAATTGAAAATGTCTCAATAACATCACCCCAACTAAATGTCCTATATGCAATGAATCGGCGGTTGGATCAATACCCACATACGCCACACGCATCTGCTCCATCAAATGTTCTTCTGTGCCTGGCATTACGTCGTGGAGCATTCCTCTCCAAGTCACTTCTTCAATAAAATTTTTCATGATTCTTAATAATTTGAGCAAAGATAGTTTTTAGTTTAAAAGTTTAAAAGTTTTATTCAAAATTCAAGGGTAAATTAAAGCTCAAGTCCAAAAACAATTCTTAGTAAATCCAACTTCCAGCTTCCAGCAAAAAATATTATCTTTACATCATGATTTTAGTTACAGGAGCAACAGGTTTAGTAGGTTCGCATTTATTAGTACAACTTCTTCAAGAAAATGAGGAAGTAAAAGCGCTATTTCGTTCTGAAAAACAAATTGAAAAAGTGAAAAATGTTTTTGCTTTTTATAATCAAACCGCTCTTTTTGATAAAATCATTTGGGTAAAAGGCGATATTACGAATATTCCTTCGTTAGAAATTGCTTTTGAAAATATCACACATGTATATCATTGTGCGGCATTGATTTCGTTTGACCCTAGTGATGAAGAAGAACTGCGAAAAATCAATATTGAAGGAACTGCAAATGTGGTAAATTGTTGTATTGATTTTGGTATAAAAAAACTTTGTCATGTAAGTTCTATAGCTGCTTTAGGAACTCCAAAAGAACTCGAAACCAGTATCACCGAAGAAACCGAATGGAATCCAGAAGAATTACACAGTGATTACGCGATTACAAAATATGGTGCTGAAATGGAAGTTTGGCGTGGACATCAAGAAGGCTTAGAAGTCGTAATTGTGAATCCGGGTGTGATTTTTGGTTACGGTTTCCCAAAAAAAGGAAGTGATGTAATTATTCAATCCGTTAAAAATGGATTATTGTTTTATACCAAAGGTAACATTGGAATTATTGGTGTTGAAGATGTAACGAAAGGCATGACAGAACTCATGAAAAGTTCAATAAACGGAGAACGTTATACTCTAGTAGGCGAAAATATTTCGACAAAAGCATTACTTGATTTTATTGCAGAAGAACTACAAGTTAAAAGGCCATCTATCGAAGCTACAAAATGGATGACTTCTATAGCTTGGCGAATGGATTGGTTGATTTCCAAACTACTAAATCGTAAACGAAAATTAACCCGAAGTACTGCAAATGCATCACACACTACAAGCCCTTTTAATACTTCAAAAATTGAATGTGAACTTAATTTTACTTTTCAAAAAAAAGAAAGTTATTTAAAAACTATTCTAAAGTTGAATCAGGAGCAATTGAACTAGAACTTTGATTCTTATTATTAGATTCTGTTTGTTTTTCTTTGTCTAATCTTTCCAAAACTTTCTTGTAGATTTTTTTGAATTTTCTTGCATCTCCAGCATAATACATCTGATTTTGACGATATGTTACACTGTCAATTTTATATTTTTTAAAAATATATTGATCCATTTCAATATTATGCTCCATCAATTTATTTGGCATAGAACCTTCAATGGCTTGAAGCAATGATACATCATATAAAATATCGACCATTGTTTTTTCATCCAATAAATTATCCGGTTTTGGAACAGGATTCTTAGAACAAGATACTATAAAAATAGTAACAAACAAGAATAGTAATTGTTTCATTATATTTATCTTTCAAATAATAAACGTTGACCTACCTTTAAGTCTTTTACCTTTCCATTTTGATAAACTAATTTCCCATTAACAAAAGTATGTGTTACTCTTGATTTAAAATTATATCCTTCAAAAGGTGACCAACCACATTTATATAAAATATTCTCTTTCTTTACATTCCAAGGCAAATGAGTATTTACAATTGCTAAATCGGCATAGAATCCTTCACGAATAAATCCACGTTTCTCAATTTTGAAAATTTTAGCAGGATTATGACACATCTTTTCAACAATCTTTTCTACAGAAATCTTTCCTTGATGATGCGCTTCAAATAAAGCAACAACCGCATGTTGTACTAACGGACCTCCTGAAGGACAAGTTAAATAGGGATTACATTTTTCTTCTAAAGTATGAGGAGCGTGATCGGTTGCGATGACATCAATTCTATCATCTAACAAAGCTTTCCATAAGGCATCTTTATCAGCCTGTGTTTTTACGGCAGGATTCCATTTGATTAGAGAGCCTTTTGTTTCATAATCAGCATCTGTAAACCATAAATGATGGACACAAACTTCGGCAGTAATTTGTTTTTGTTCTAATGGAATCTTATTGGTAAACAACTCCATTTCTTTCGCTGTTGACAAATGGAAAACATGCAAACGAGCTCCTGTCTTTTTAGCTAATTCAATCGCTTTAGAAGAAGACAAATAACACGCTTCTTCACTTCGAATTAAATGATGATACTTCATTGGTATATCATCACCAAATTCTTCTTTATATTTTTGGGTATTGGTTTTAATCGTAGCTTCATCTTCACAATGAACCGCAATTAACATTTTTGTTGAAGAGAAAATCTTTTCTAAAACTTCTGGATTATCTACCAACATGTTACCTGTTGAAGAACCCAAAAACAATTTAATTCCGGCAACATTTCTTGGATTGGTTTTTAAAACTTCGTCTAAGTTATCATTGGTTCCTCCCATCATAAACGAATAATTCGCATAAGATGTTTTAGCTGCAATTTGATATTTATCTTCTAAAAGTTCTTGTGTAACGGCATTTGGAACTGTATTTGGCTGTTCAATAAAAGAAGTTATTCCCCCTGCTACAGCAGCTCTACTTTCCGTTTCAATATTTCCTTTGTGGGTAAGCCCTGGCTCTCTAAAATGCACTTGATCGTCAATTGCTCCAGGCATTACATAGCTTCCTTCCGCATCAATAATAACACAATCAGACGATTTGGGACTTATTTTTTCAGCAATCTCTTTAATGAATTCATTCTCAATTAAAATATCACCTTCAAAAATAGCTCCTTCATTAACAATTTTGGCATTTCGAATTAAAACAGTACTCATTATAATCTATTAAATATTTTTCTTAACCTCAACATTATTACTCCTACTACGGCTTCGCGAATAATTCCTCCACTCATTTTTGATTGTCCTTTTGTTCTATCGGTAAAAATGATAGGCACTTCAACAATTTTAAAATTCTTTACGAAAGCGCGATATTTCATTTCAATCTGAAACGCATAACCCACAAATTTTATTTTATCCAAATTGATAGCTTCTAAAACTTGTCTTCTGTAACATTTGAATCCTGCAGTAGCATCTGCAATTTTCATACCTGTTATCATTCGAACGTAAACGGAAGCAAAATAAGATAGTAAAACACGACTCAAAGGCCAATTTACCACATTAACTCCGTTAGAATATCGGGAACCAATGGCAACATCTGCACCATTTTCACAAGCAACTAACAACTTTTCTAAATCATTTGGATTGTGAGAAAAATCGGCATCCATTTCAAAAATATAGTCATATCCATGAGAAAGTGCCCATTTAAACCCCGCCACATAAGCCGTACCTAAACCCGATTTTTTCATACGTACTTTTAGATGCAATCGATTTGGAAATTCTTCTTGCATTTCTTTCACTTTTGTAACTGTTCCATCAGGCGAATTGTCATCTACGATTAAAACATGAAAAGGAGTAGGCAAAGTCAAAACTGCCTTTAGAATTGCTTCAATATTTTCAATTTCGTTAAAAGTTGGAATTACAACAATACCCTGGGCCATAAAAATCTTGTATTTCAACTGCAAAAATAAGGTATTTCTAGCTGACAATTCTTAATAATTTTATAATAATGAAAGTGACACTATTTTTTGTAATTTTGCGCCAATTATGTTAGCAATTCAATTACACGACAGAATCATCGAAAACAAAGATTGGGCAACCATCTTGTTTATTATCTGCTTGGCTATAATTGCCATTAACAAAACCATATCTTCTGTTCGATTTAACGAGTTTGTTCGATTGGCTTATTCCGATAAATACACTAAAATTTATCGCGATAGTAGTAACTTGATGAGTGGTTTTACCATTTCGATGTTTGTTTTGCAGTTAATTTCATTTTCGTTTTTTACGCTATTGGTTTTAAATCAATTTCATAGAGCTGAAAAAACCGATTTGATTGTTTATATCCAAATCTTTACTTTTTTGAGTGTTTTTATCCTCTCTAAATTCTTAATTGAGAAAATTATTGCAACAGCATTTAAAATTGAAGAATTTAACGAACAATTCAACTTGTTGAAAGTCAACTATAGAGCTTATTTTGGATTCATTTTATTACCAGTTAACATCATTTTATTCTACAATTCATTTGATTCAGATTGGTTTTTTTGGACATTATTGATTACCCTAATCACCATAAACATCACTACTTACTTGGTTGCATTGAAATTGTATCAAAATTTACTATTACGTAAAATATTTTATTTTATTTTATATCTTTGCACCCTTGAAATAGCACCTTACTATTTTATTTATAATTGGTTTACAAAAAATTAGAGAGAAATATGTCAAATTTGAAAGTGAA
>NZ_CALBSN010000198.1 GCF_937967675.1 uncultured Flavobacterium sp.
AATATTAACAACTTAAAAATTAATCTAGTTTAATAATGCACTACGGGTTAAATTATAAATTTCTTTATGAAACTTTTGGAGCTGGAAGCCGAACAACCATCAATACAACTTATAATGCACTAACGAGTTATTGTTTTGAAGATGGAACTGTTGGAATAAACACTCCAGAATGTCCTAACCTGAACTTAACCGACTTAAATGATGGGAAATACACCGTTGGTCCATCTGCACAAATTGCTTCTTGGGCACCTTCATATTGGCACATGGGTGGCGATCATACTGGAAACCCAAATGGAAGAATGGCAATTTTTAATGCGTCATACACTCCAGGCATTTTCTATACAGCAACCATTACAGGCGCACTACCAAACATCCCAATTACCTACAGCTTTTGGGTTTTAAACTTAGATAGAACTGATGCTCCTGGAATTGCAACTCGATTACGACCTGATGTACGAGTAGAATTTCTTGACATGAGTGATAACTTAATTACGTTTATTGAAACCGGAGATATTCCGCCTACCACAGCTGGAAATTTAGCTGGTGATTGGCAGCATTTTACAGCAAATATCAATCTTAATGTAAGTGCTTTTAAAGTAATTTTCATTAATAATGAAACAGGAGGAACAGGGAATGATTTGGCTTTAGACGATATATTAATTTCGCAAACATTGTGTGATTTAGACGGAGATACTATTGCTGATGTATTTGATTTAGATTCTGACAATGACGGAATTCCAGATGTAGTTGAAGTGGGTTTGGGTAATTTATCTGATGGAAAAGCTTATTTGTACCAATGGGTTGATAGCAATCAAAACGGAATGCACGATGTAGCAGAATCTAATATTATTCCTGATAGTGATGGTGATGGTGCTCCTAATTATTTAGATTTAGATAGCGATAATGATAGTGTATTTGACGTTGATGAATCTTGGGCTGGAAATACAAATGCATATGCAGGTTATGAAAATGGAGATGGAGACATTAATGGAGATGGAGCGGGAAACGGACCTGAATCAGAAAACTTTAGAAATAAAGATACTGATGGTGATGGTACCTTAGAAGGTTTTGGTGATGGAATTTTAGATATTTATGATTATGCTTTTAATGTTTACGGAAATAATAATCAAGGCACTAATGTAGCTCCTTTTATTGATTATGTTAAAGATACTGATGGTGATGGAATTCCTGACTATTTAGATGTAATGTCAAACGGAGTAACTTTTGATATTTCACAAACCCTTTACGCTAGTTTAGACACCAATAACGATGGAATTATTGACGGAACGACAGATACCGATGATGATGGAATTTTAGACGCTTTTGATACTAATAATACTGTTTTTGGTTCACCTAGAAATTTAGAACGAAAATTATTCATCGAATTTGATGGTAGAAATGATTATGCAACTGACAACAACGTTATAACCAATTGGCCAAATGCTTCATTAATGGCTTGGATCAATATCAACTCAGCATTTTCTTCTGAAGGAATTGTAGCAGGTCAAGACAAATTTTACATTAAAATAAATAATTCCAAAGAAGTAGAAGTAGTTGCTAACGGAACAATGTTAAGTAATAATTTGGCTCTAAATTCGGCACAATGGATTCATATTGGTGCGGTTTACGATGGTCCAAACGAACTATTAAAATTATATATTAATGGCGAAACGGTAAATAGCACATCTATTTCTGGAAATATATCAGATACTTCCCTTTTTACCATTGGAAAAAACTCAATCACTAATACACAATTTTTTAAAGGTAAAATTGATGAAGTTCGCCTATTTAATATAGCATTAACCGATTCCCAATACCAAAAAATGGTGTACCAAGAAATACAAGACAATAATAGTATAACTCGTGGAACTATTATCCCTAAAGACATTCCAAGTTTGCCATGGATCAATCTTGTTCGTTACTTTAAATTAGACAATTATAAAGACGATGTAATTGATAATCACACAACCTCAACAATTGATACTACTCCAGGCGCAAAAATATTCAACGTAAAAACAATTGCTGTGCAAGAAGCGCCAATGCCATTTATAACAGAACAAACTGGCGATTTTCCAACAGCCGTGAACTCGGTTTCAAAACAAATTCGTGGATTAGATATTGCGGATTACGATTGGTCAATTGTTCATGTAAAACACAATATCAATTCAAACACAAATCATATCGATTTAGGAATGATTGTAGATTCAAACGTTCTAATTGATGTTACTAATGATACCAAAATACATAATGATTGGTATTTGAAATTAGATGGAAAAATAGATTTACATGATTATTCACAATTACTTCAAACTACAGATAGTGATTTAGATCCTGCAAGTATTGGTACTATTGAAAAAGATCAAAAAGGAACTGGTAATTTATACAATTACAATTATTGGTCTTCACCAGTTAGCTCTATTGCAAGCACTACAAATAACAATACTGGATTTACTATTGGAAGTGTACTTCGAGATGGTACTAATGCTGCAAATCCACAAAACATTTCATGGATTTCAGGTTACAATGGAACTCCAAACCCAATGCAATTAGCTCGATATTGGCTATATAAATTTATTAATCTCACTTCAGAATATGCTAATTGGCAACAGATTAACGAAAGTACTATACTTCAAACAGGACAAGCCTACACAATGAAAGGAAGTGGAATTGTAGCCCCTCCAAATATTCAACCTCAAAATTATGTTTTCACTGGAAAACCAAATAATGGAATAATAAATCATACTGGAATTCAAATTGGAGTTAACAACATAAACTTAATTGGAAATCCATATCCTTCTGCACTTGATTCAAATGAATTCATCATTAATAATTTAAGTGCAATTACCGGAACTTTATATTTTTGGGAACATTATGCTTCAAACAATACTCACATTTTATCAGGATATCAAGGAGGTTATGCTGCTCGAAATTTAGTTGGTGGTGTTCCTCCAGTTTCACCTGCATTAATTAGCGGATTAGGCTCAAGCTCAAGAATTCCGGGTAGATACATACCTGTTGCACAAGGATATTTTGTAAAAGGTAATACAAACGGTGGTCAAATCATATTTCAAAATAGTCAAAGAAAATTTGTAAAAGAAACCAATTTAAACTCAAATGAGATGTTTAAACAACAAAACGCAAAAGTGAGAACTGAGAATGGAAATGAAGATGACAATCCTGATAATTTTACCCGAATAAGATTAGGATATATTGGTAGTACAAATTTTCATCGACAACTCTTAATTGGATTTATGAACGAAAATGCAGACGATGGTTATAATTTAGGATATGATGGAGAAATAATCGATATTCAACCTGATGACGCCTATTTTCAATCAGGAAACTATAAATTAGTTATTCAAGGTGTTGGATATTTTAATATAAATGCCATTTATCCGATAACTATAAAATCTAGTCAATTAGGAAGTGTTAGTTTTATATTGGAAGGTGTTGAAAATTTAGACCTAAATCAACCCATTTATATACATGACAATGTTACAAATAGCTATAATGATATTCGATTAACAAATTATAGTGTTACAATTCCAGCAGGAACTATAAACAATAGATTCTCGTTACGTTTTTCAAATCAAACGCTTTCCAACAATACTCAAGAAAATATTGAAAATATTGTATTTTATAATTCTGAATATCATCATTTAGAGATTATTAATTCGAAGAATAATGAAATTAAAGAAGTCATTTTACTTTCTATACTTGGACAAAAAATAAATACTTGGAGAGTAAACAGCTTTGAAAACAATATCAAACTACCAATTAAAAACATTGCAACTGGTGTTTATATCGTAAAAATTAAAACTAATGAAGGTAAATACTTCAGTGAAAAAATTATGATACGTAATTAAATTTTGAATCGATCGCCTATTTTTTTTCCAATAAGATAGGCGATGGTTATTCCTAAAATTAAAATCCAAAGATTCATAAAGATATAAAACGTGTAAGCCATTGGATTTCCAGTTGAATTGAAACAATAACTATCAATTAGAAAACAAAATTGAGTGGGTTCTTTAGAAAATAAAGACAACGCAAAACTCATTAAAAAAGTAATTCCAATCGCCGACAAAACATAAACTACGTTTTTATTCATCGGTTTTTTACCGGTTGGAGCAAATACATTTCGTTCTGCTTCAGT
>NZ_CALBSN010000199.1 GCF_937967675.1 uncultured Flavobacterium sp.
TGCGATAAGAACATTTTTTGACGGATTCCAATGAAATCACCTTCTGGAGTTTCGATAACTGCAGGCACTTTTCTGATAGCACCTAAAGCTAAAATACCTACTTGTGGTTGGTTGATAATTGGTGTTCCAAAAACAGAACCAAAAGTTCCTACGTTTGTAACTGTATAAGTACCACCTTGAGTATCGTCTGGTTTTAATTTTCCAGCTTTTGCACGGTTTCCTAAGTCGTTAACTGCTTTTGCCATCCCAACTAAGTTTAATTGGTCTGCATTTTTAATTACAGGAACAATTAAGTTTCCGTTTGGTAACGCTGCCGCCATTCCTAAGTTAATATTTTTACGCTTGATGATAAATTCACCATCAACTGAAATATTCATTCCTGGGAAATCTTTCAATGCTTTTGCTACCGCTTCCATAAAAATTGGCGTAAAAGTTAACTTCTCACCTTCTCTCTTTTCGAAAGCATTTTTAACTTTATCTCTCCATTTTACAATGTTAGTAACGTCAACTTCAATAAATGACTGAACGTGAGCCGAAGTTTGAACCGATTCTACCATGTATTTCGAAATCAACTTACGCATTCTGTCCATTTCAACAATCTCATCACCACCGTTTACAGAAACTGGAACAGCTTGTGCTACAGGTTGAGAAATTACAGCTGGAGCTTCTGCTTTAGGAGCATTTGCTACTGGTTGAGCAACAGGCTGACTTCCTCTATTTTTGATATAATTTAATAAATCTTCTTTATTTACACGGCCATCTTTACCAGAACCTTTAATAGATTCTAATTCTGCTAAAGATATTCCCTCTTCTTTTGCAATATTTTTAACCAAAGGCGAAAAGAATTTTTCTGATCCCGAAAAATCTGCTGGAGCAACAGTTTCTTTTGCTACTTCTACAGCCTTAGCTACTTCTGCAACTGCAACTGGCGCTTCTGCTTTAACTTCTGGAGTTGATGCAACTGCACTACCTTCGGTTTCGATAATAGCGATTGTTTGTCCCACTTGAACTACATCATCGGTATTAAATAAAATTTCAACAAGTGTTCCTGCAACTTCTGAAGGCACTTCACTGTCTACTTTATCAGTAGCAATTTCAAGTACTGCTTCGTCCATTTCAATTTTATCACCAACTTTTTTTAACCAGTTAGTAACTGTTGCTTCTGCAACACTTTCACCCATTTTAGGTAATTTCAATTCAAACTTTGCCATATCTTTAAACTAAAGTTGTGTTTTTGTATTTGGTTTGCAAAAATACTAATTTTTCGTTCGTTTTTCCAAGAATTCAATAATTTTTTACAACAAAATTATTTGTCCTCTATCATTCGAATTATTGCTTCCAATTAGGTAATTCGAACTCGAAATATAATTCTTAAAACTTAGATTTTTACTCTTATTTAACTGCATAAAAGTAATAATTTCAGCAAAACTAAAAGTAGTCGTATCAAATATTATTTCAATGTTTTTTTGTTGCTGATTTACAAATTGATTAAAATCAGACAAATAAGTTGTTTTTTGAGGAAGATTTAATCTTAAATTCCCTTTTGAAAAAATGACGTATTCCTCAATAATTCGAACTTCATTCTTTTGTTGATTCTTCTTCAAAAGACTAAAAACAAAACTTCCCACTTGCATCATCACATCAAAAAACCATGATTTATTGAAGTGTTTTTTATAGAAAAATTGCATCGCTTCTCTGAAACGTTTCATATAGGTTCCATCGCGAACGGTACTTTCTCCTTTATAATGAATCACCGAAGTTTCATGAAAATAATAATTCGATTTTCCTGTTTTCAAAACTAAATAACTCAAATCGATATCATCCGAATACATAAAGCAATTTTCATCAAAACCACCAACTTTGAGATACAATTCGCGTTTCATCATCATAAAAGCTCCAACTAAAATATCCACTTTTCCTGATTCGTTTTCTGATAAATGTTGGGCGTAATATTTTCCGAAATAATTCGAAATTTTATACAATCCGAAAATCTTGGTAAAAGCCACCCAAGGAGTTGGAACACCACGTTTACTTTCGGGAAGAAAATTTCCAGCGCCATCGATTAATTTACAACCAATAATACCAATGTTTAGTTGCCAGTTTTTAGTGTTCAGTATTTTAGAAAACGTATCCTCCGCAACCACAGTATCTGGATTCAAAATACAAACATAATCGCCTTTCGCTTGAGCGACCCCTATATTATTTCCTTTTGGGAAACCTAAATTAGCTGCGTTTTCAATGAGTTTGATGTGCGGAAATTTGGTTTTCATCATCTCACAACTATCATCTGACGAAGCATTATCAATGATAATAATCTCACCATCAATGTCTTCCAATGCTTTTTGAACACTGAGCACACATTGCTCTAAAAAATAGCGCACATTATAATTGAGAATGATTACGGATAGTTGCATTATAAAAGTGAAATTAAATCTTGGGGATTTTTCAAATTATTCCAAAACAATAACAACTCAATTATATTTGAATCTTTATCTATTTTGTAAAATAATGTCGTTTGTTTAGATATTGACAAAGAATAAAAATCTTTATAACTTATTTTACCAATTAATGGATTTAAAACTATTCTTTCTATTTCTTGAACAACAAGCTTTTCGAACTTAACAACTTCTTTTGAATTCCATTTGAGATAAATAAAATCAATTTCCTCATGATATGAATTTTTAGCAGTTGAAGTCCATATTACTTTAAAATTCATTTCAAAAATGGATATTTTTCTTTAGTCATTCGCATAACCTCTTCGTGTGTGAATGTCTTTCCTTCTTCAATTTCTTTGATGGATTTTTCAAGTAATTGAACCAAAACAGGATGTAATTCTTCGGAAGTAGCCTCACTCTTTGCGGTTACTTCGTAAGCTTCTATTGGTTCTTCTATTTTATTTTTCTTTTTGGAAGTCATAAAATGCATTTTCACAAAGTTAAGAAATAATCTATAATCTTTAATTACAATAAACTATTTTTGCACTTCTAAATTCTAACTTCAGAATTCTAAATTATAAGAATGAATTACCTATCAGTCGAAAATATCTCAAAATCTTATGGCGAACGTGTTTTGTTTGACAACGTTTCGTTTGGAATTAACAAAGATCAAAAAATAGCTTTTATCGCTAAAAACGGTTCGGGAAAGACCACCATTATGAACATGATTAATGGTTTGGACGAGCCCGATACTGGTCAAGTTATTATTCGAAAAGAGATTAACATGGCATTTTTGTCGCAAAACAATAATTTGCAAGATGAATTAACCATTGAAGAAAATATTTTTGCTTCGGATAATGAAATTCTGAAAGTAATTGAACGCTACGAAAAAGCTTTAGAAAACCCGAATGACGAAGAAGCTTATCAAAGAGCTTTTGATGATATGGACCGCCATAACGCTTGGGATTTTGAAACGCAATTCAAGCAAATTTTGTACAAACTGAAGTTGGAAGACTTGAAAATGAAAGTCAAAAACATGTCGGGTGGACAAAAAAAGCGTCTTTCGTTAGCTATTATTTTGATTAGCAAACCCGATTTATTGATTTTAGATGAGCCAACCAATCACTTGGATTTAGAGATGATTGAGTGGTTAGAAGATTATTTTGCAAAAGAAAATATTACGTTGTTTATGGTGACGCATGACCGTTTCTTTTTGGAGCGTGTTTGTAATGAAATCATCGAATTAGATAATGGAAAAATCTATCAATACAAAGGGAATTATTCTTATTACTTAGCCAAAAAAGAAGAACGATTAGCTTCTGAAAACGCAAGTATTGACAAAGCACAGAATTTATTCGTAAAAGAATTGGCTTGGATGCGACGTCAACCAAAAGCTAGAACTACCAAATCGAAATCACGTCAAGATGATTTTTATAAAATCAAAGAGGTTGCCGAAAGTCGAAGAAAGGAAAATGTGGTAGAGTTGGAAATCAACATGGAACGCATGGGAAGCAAGATTATCGAAATGGTAAAATTGAATAAAAATTTCCCTGACCGAACCATTTTAAAAGATTTCAGCTATTCTTTTCAAAGAGGTGAACGCATTGGAATCATTGGAAAAAACGGAACAGGAAAATCGACTTTCTTAAACATTTTAACTCAAACCATTCAACCTGATTCGGGCAAAGTAATTATTGGTGATACGATAAAAATTGGCTATTACACGCAAAGCGGAATCAATCCAAAACCGGGACAAAAAGTAATCGATATCATCAAAGAATATGGCGAATATATTCCGTTAACGAAAGGAAAAATTATTTCGGCTTCTCAATTATTGGAACGCTTTTTATTTGATGCCAAAAAACAATACGATTTCGTAGAAAAATTAAGTGGTGGCGAATTGAAACGTTTGTATTTATGTACGGTTTTAATTCAAAATCCAAATTTTTTGATTTTGGATGAACCAACGAATGACTTGGATATTGTAACGCTGAACGTTTTAGAAAGTTTCCTTTTAGATTACCCAGGATGTTTATTGGTTGTGAGTCACGATAGATATTTCATGGATAAAATTGTGGATCACTTATTCGTTTTTAGAGGTGAAGGTGAAATTGAAGATTTCCCAGGAAATTACTCGGATTTTAGAGCGTATGAAGATTCGGCTGAACCTAAAGTTTTGAATTCGGTAAGTACTGAAAAAACAAATTGGAAAGAAAAGCAAACGGCTTCAACTGGTTTGAGTTTCAATGAACAAAAGGAATTCAATAAAATTGAAAAAGAAATCAAAGATTTAGAATACAATAAAAAACAAATCGAACAAGAATTCGCCGTCGGAAAAGTTTCAGATGATAAAATTGAAGCCAAAGCAAACGAATTACAAAAAATCATCAAATCTTTAGAAGAAAAAGAAGAACAATGGTTTGAATTAAGTTCGAAAATGGAATAATAATTAGTATTCAGTCGCAGTCGCAGTGTGCAGAGAAAACTGTGACTGAAAACTGTGACTGAAAACTGTGACTGAAAACTGTGACTGAAAACTGTGACTATAATCAAATCATACCTAAAATTCCTTCTTAATTCCAAAAACGAACATGGAGTGCATTCGCCATTTGTGTTTGATTTGGTTACGAAATGTTTTTATGATACTACCAAATATCCAGAATACGAAGTATTAAAATCGTATCGAAAATCGCTTTTAGAAAATAAAAACACAATTGAAGTTACCGATTTTGGTGCAGGTTCAAGAGTTTTTAAATCGAATACAAGAGAAATTTCAAAAATTGCACAAACTGCTGGAATTACTCCAAAAAATGCAGAATTACTTTTTAGAATCGTTCGCTATTTTCAACCCAAAAGCATTTTAGAAATTGGAACTTCTTTAGGGTTAGCGACTTCTGCACTTTCATTGGGAAATAAAAATTCGGACATTATCACTTTAGAAGGTTGTCCGAATACGCAAAAGCAAGCACAAATTCAATTACAAGGGCAAAATTCAAATTTTCAAAACGTTGAATTTGTCAATACAGAATTTTCAAGCTATTTCAAAGTCATTCACCCATCACCCATCACCCATCACCTAATTTATTTCGATGGCAACCATTCCAAAAAAGCGACTTTAGCTTATTTTGAAGCCTTACTTCCAACAATTTCAAATGAATCGGTTTGGATTTTCGATGATATCCATTGGTCAGCCGAAATGGAAGAAGCTTGGGAAATCATAAAAAATCATCCAAAAGTTTCGGTGACAATTGACACCTTTCAATGGGGAATCGTGTTTTTTAGAGCCGAACAACAAAAGGAACATTTCATCATCAATCCGAACAAAACGATTAGTTCGCACTTGTTTGAAAGAATTCGTTTTTAGTTGTAACAAATTCCTTTCTTTTTCTACTTATTAATGTAATTTATCAACAATGTTGTCTTCTCGAGCGAAGTCGAGAGTCTAAATTAAAATTTCATTATGGCAAATCCGTTAATCAAAATAACCAATATCAAAAGAGATTTCCCTTTAGGAAACGAAATCGTGTATGTATTAAAAGGCATCGATTTAGAAATCAATAAAGGGGAATATGTAGCATTGATGGGACCTTCGGGTTCTGGAAAATCCACTTTGATGAATATTTTAGGTTGTTTGGATACACCAACCTCTGGAACTTACATTTTGAACGGAAAACACGTGAGTGAAATGCAAGACGATGAATTGGCAGG
>NZ_CALBSN010000200.1 GCF_937967675.1 uncultured Flavobacterium sp.
TGGAGGAGTTCGTAAAGGTGCTTTAACTCAAGAACAAGCTGATGCTAAATTAGCTGCTTGGTTAGAAGAAAAAGCTGGTAAAGTTGAAGCTAAGAAATCAGGTTTATCAAAAGCTGAAGCTGATGCAAAAGCTAAAGCTTTAAAAGCAGAACAAGAAGCAAACGCAAAACGTATTGCTGCTCAAGCAGAAGCTGCAAAAGCTGCTGAAGCTACAGAAGAAGTTGCTGAAGAAGTAACAGAAGAAGTAGTTGAGGCTGCTGCTGAAGAAGCTCCTGCTGTTGAAGAAAACAACGAAGAAACTCAAGCATAATTTTATAGCGATTCCATGCGTAAAGAAGATTGTTTCTATTTAGGTAAAATCGCGAAAAAATTTAGTTTCAAAGGGGAAGTATTGGCGTATTTAGACACCGACGAACCCGAATTGTATCAAAATTTGGAATCAGTTTTTGTTGAAATCAACAAAAGTCTGGTTCCATTTTTTATTGAAAGCAGTTCGCTTCACAAAGAAAAATTCTTACGCATTCGATTTGAAGACATTCAAACCGAAGATGAAGCTGACGAAATCATGGGAAGCGAAATTTATCTTCCACTTTCTATGTTACCTAAATTAGAAGGAACCCAATTTTACTATCACGAAGTAATAGGGTTTGATGTATTAGATACTCGTTTAGGTAATATTGGAAAAATTACAGCTATTAATGATAGTGGCGCACAACCCCTTTTTGAAATCGATAAAAACGGAACTGAAATTTTAATTCCGCTTATTGATGATTTCATTATTGCACTTGACAGAGCAAATAAAACCATTACTTTAGAAACTCCTGAAGGTTTAGTTGACCTTTATTTACAGTAGTTGACAGTCGCAGTCACAGTTTACAGTTTTTTAAATTGTTTAAATTCAATCCTTAATCATTTTGTTTAAATTCAAACAATTTTACGTAAATCAAGATCGTTGTGCTATGAAAATTGGCACAGATGGTGTTTTGCTTGGCGCTTGGACTCCGTTAATTAACAATCCATTCAATGTTTTAGATATTGGTGCTGGAACTGGGATTTTATCTATAATGTTAGCCCAAAGAAGCAACGCCGAACAAATTGACGCCATTGAAATTGAAGAAGACGCTTACGAACAATGTGTAGAAAACTTTGAAGCTTCACCTTGGGGAGATAAATTATTTTGTTTTCATGCGGGTTTGGATGAATTTGTAGACGAACCTGAAGATGAATACGATTTGATTATTTCCAATCCGCCTTTTTATACAGACGATTATAAGTCTGATAATACTTCAAGAGATTTAGCGCGTTTTGAAGACGCTTTACCTTTTGAAGAATTAATTGAAGCGGCTGCTTTATTACTTTCGGATAACGGGATTTTCTCGGTGATTATTCCTTACAAAGAAGAAGACCGATTTGTTGCTATGTGTAAAGAATTGGATTTGTTTCCATTAAAAATTACTCGTGTAAAAGGCACGCCAACATCAGAAATTAAAAGAAGTTTATTATCTTTTTGTAGAATGGAACAAACTCCTTTAATCGATGAGTTAGTTATTGAAATTTCGAGACATAATTACACTCCTGAATACATCGAATTAACGAAAGAGTTCTATTTGAAGATGTAGCCCTAGCCCAGATGGTAGCGGCATCCTTTTTGTTTTTCAAGCATTTCTTTTACAATGAAATAACGATTTGTTTTTAGAATTCGATAAAACAAAAAGATATAGCGGACAGCTGGAAAAAGCTTCTTAAAAAATTATAACACTTGTTCGTTGATTTGTTAAAAATCTTTACTTACTTTTGTGACTTTCAAATCAAAA
>NZ_CALBSN010000201.1 GCF_937967675.1 uncultured Flavobacterium sp.
GCTTTGTGAAATAAGAGTTTTTAGAAGAAATGAGAGTTTTTTCACAGCCTGACGTATCGTGGCTTTAATTCAGTTGCGGGGTGTCGAACCGCAATTGATTAAAACCGCTGTTAACAAATGTATTTAATTATTAAAATTATAAATTATGAAAGCTAAAGAAAAAGCAAAAGAAATATTAGAAACTTTTTTTAAATTAACTCACGATGGTAGTGATTGTAACTCACAAAACATTAAAATACAAAAAGAAAATGCAAAACAAGCATCTTTGTATTTGGTTTCAGAAGTAATAAAATCATTGAGAAAAGATTTACCAGCAATACCATTTGGAAAAGGTTATTGGTATTCAGTTAGAAAAGAATTAGAAAACCTTTAATGCAAAGTTCGGAATAATATATTTGTTAACGTTTTGCAGCTTGGCGAAGTGGCGGAATTTTAGGTACTTACTTTCAATTTAGCACTAAAGTTTATTAGAATTCCGAATGTTCAATTTAACACTGAACCCGCCATTTTGCCAAACTGCTGTTGTGCACAGTGCTTGTTAGTCTGTAAAAAACTTAATTCTAAAATCAAAGGCAAAATTTTTACATTTCGGACAATAATTGTTTAAAGTATTAAGTTCCAAATTAAAGTTTCCCAAGGTATTTTTTCCTTCGTTATTTCCCTTTAGTTCTTTATCAGAATAGAATTTATATTTGGGATTATTTATTTCAATTTTATAATTAACATTTTCAAATTCTCCCGTATCTATGTTAATTGCTGGAACTGGGCAATTAGTTTGATAATCAAATCTATTACCTCCATATTTAAAAGTATTTTCAAAATTGCAAACTCTGCATTTTGCAGCTATTATATTTCCCATTTTGTTAAATTATTTCTAATGGTTTCCAATTCAATTTTTCTTCAATTTCGGCACGTAATTTTGTTTTAATTTGTTTGGGAGTTTTACGGATGTACTCTTCAGCTATTTTGTTTACGGTATTATCTAATGATGATAAATATTGTAATCTGTCTTTTATTTTTATTTTCCAATTTTCAGAAAGATTTGTCCAAATTACAGCGTCTATATTACTATTTTGTTCTATCCAATTTTCTATGTTTTTTTGGTATTTAAAATTACTTGGAGAGAATTGTTTATTATTTTTTTCATAAAAACCTATATTAGCTATACTTGAACCTTCTCTAATAGCTAAATTTAATATTGATTGTTCTAAAGTATCAAAAGAAGATATTGCAAATAGAGTGGTAACTTCTGTCCCTTCATCAGTTATTACCAAAGTTAATCGACCATCATTAGATACTCTGGCGAATTCTATAGGTAAAATTGGGCCATCAGTTGACCATTTTGATTCAATTTTGTATGCTAAATTATCTGGTTTCCAAATTAAAGAACCCCAACCAAGTATTGCTATTTTCATAATTTTATTTTTTATTTGCTCTAAACACAATTTCTTTAAAACATTTAGATAATATTATTACATCAGAATTTGCATTATGAAGTTGAGTGATTTCGTGATTAAATAAATGTTTATAAAGTTCTGTCAATTTAGGATACTTAATATTTTCATCTTCTTTAGCCAACTCTTTTTGTCCCCATTTCATAGTACAAAATTTTCCTTTATCATGAGGGATATTTTTTAAGTTATATTTTTTAAATTCATTGAATAAGACATCATAATCAAAATCAATGTTATGTGCGACTAATGTTTTACAATGTTTTAAATCATTTATTACTATCTGATATGCTTCAATTGGTTCTTTTCCTAATTGTCTTATTAATTCGGGCTTTAATTTATTGATTTTAAAAGCACTTGAATTTTCATTAAACTCACAATTAATAAATAAATTATTTTTTTTGTGTACAACTCCATCAAAGTCTATTATCATCCATGATATTTGAATGATATTAGGGTAACTTTTATCAACAATTAAACCATCTGTTTCTATGTCAAAAACAAAGAATAATTTTTTGTTTAATTTACTTAAATCTACTTTATCAATGTCGCTTGGTTGAATAATATTCTCAATTTCTTCCAAATCTCCAAAATATGTTTTCTTTTTAACCAATTTACTTCGATTTAAAAAGAAATATTCAATGTATGAAAAATTATTTATGTTTATAAATTTTGGTCTTTCACATGGGTAAATACAATTAATAAAGCTATATTTTAGTCCAGAACTGTGTAATGAATTAGGTAAAACAACATGTGTATTCCATAAGATTTCGATTTTGTCAAACAAAGAAATATTTTCAATATTTGCTGGAAATGTTGATGTTACTTGATTTTCTTCTAAATCTTCTAATAAATCTGAATAAAAGTATATGTGAAATCCGTTTCCACTTCCAGACTTAACAGCCCATTCATAATTTCTTGGCAAATCTAAAAGAATTAGTAAATCTTCGATGAAATCATATTCATCGCAACCGTCTATGTCAAGAACATGTAGTTTTTCAAAACCAGCTACAGTACCTATACCAGTCGCATTTTGCCAATTTAAACTTTCAAATTCATCATTAGTTTGCTTTTGGCTTTTATAATGTTTCCACTTATGATATGGTGCTTTTAATATATCATTGTCATAAAAATTGTATTCTGTTAAAACATTTGAAATGCAAGTAACATTAAAGCCTATATTCTTGTAATGTTTTGCAAATGCTATTAATTCATAGTTCATAAACTGTTCTGATTTATTAAGATTTCAATACATTTCAAAACACTATCAATACCTTCATTAGCTTCAATGCTGATTTCGTTTTCTTCATTAGAGAATATATTTTCGTCAGAAAATATATTCTTATAATTTTTTAAAGTGTTTACGTGCTTAACATTGTTTGTTGTAAAAATATGATGATATTCTCCTAAATAAATACTTTCTTTAAAACCTAAATTTTCAAAAAATAAGCTAAAACTAGTTTCTTTTTCAACTATTACCCATTCGAAATATTTTTTTAATGTTTTGGGATATTCTTTTTTATATTCTAAATAATTCATTGTATTTCGTTAGGTTATTGAATTCTCCGGTTTTTTTTAGCATTACTTACAACGTTTTCGGGCTTTGCGTTCGGGCGGGTTTCGGAGTACAAAACTGTCAACCAGTACTACACTTGAATAGAAGTACAAAGCTCCAAATTTGCACGTCACCCCGCCTGACGCAAAACCCGTGTTAGCTGTGGTGCTTCTACTTTTCATCCAGTCTGAATTTGAATTTTACAAATGTATATGACTGAACTTTTTTGTCGTCTTTAGTCGCTGGAACAAATTTTAAACTTTGTATGGCTTCTTCAACTTCTTGAGCAATTCGACCATTGTCAGCAACTGAAAATTCTTTTTTTATGACATTTCCGTTTTCGTCTACAGTCACGAAATAAGTGTAACTTAAATCATAGTCTTGTGGGTAGCCTTCAAACAATGAAAGAGGTGCTTTAAAATTTGTTGCAATCTGCTTGAAGTTTGTTGATACTGGATATTTGTCAGCGGTTTTTAAGTCACGATTTGTCAGCCAATCATTTTCCATTTCACAAACTATTTCGGTTACGACAAAAGGCTTTTCAAACATTGGAAACTCTTTTTTAGAGATTTCTTTACCGTCCTTGTAAACCTTTTCTTCCTTTAATTTACCATTCTTATAATATTTACGAGTTATTCCATTTTCCTTTCCGCCTTCCATTTCTTGGTAAAGAGAAAGAACTCCATTTGTATATGTGTATTGCTTACCGTGCCGTTTGTAGTTTTTGTATTCTTGTTCGTTATGGTCTATATGCCCTTCCCAACCACTATAATCATAAATATAAACACCAGTTCCATTTTTAAGGGTTTGTTCTCCGCTTTCAAGCCAGCAATTATGAATTAAAAAATCTCCGTTTTTAAATTCAGCTTCCAATTTCTTTTTTCCGTCTTTGTGAAATTCAAGCCATTCGCCATTACGTTCATAGTTAGATATGTAAGTCCCTGTTTCAGCTAATTGACCGTTTTCATACCATTCTTTATATGTTCCAATTCTTTCGTCCTTATCAATTAGTTTGTGTTCAAGTTTTTTAGGGTTTCCGTTTTCGTGATACCAATAATGTTCAAATTGTCTTTTGTCGGTGAGTTTTGTAACTGTGTATTTTTTGTTTCCGTTCTTAAAGTATTCTTCTCTTTCTCCTGTCTGTTCACCATTAAGATACTGAATAACTTCTTTAGGTTTTCCACTCTCGTAAAAACTTTTGAATGTGCCAGTTATTACTCCTTTGTCAAGGTTGAAAAGTTCCTTTACTTGGTTGTTCTTATGGTAAGTTTTACACTCTCCGCTATACTTCATATCAAACTCTTTTCCTTCTTCGTCAAGGCAAAATTCGTTTGGGTTTTTTCTGATGTACTTTTCAAGTCTTGTCATTGTCTTTTCATTGAGTTTATAATACTCGCTGTCTAACTCTGACAATTCTTCAAGTCTTTCGTATAGGTCGCTATCAAACAAATCCTTTTCTCGGGCTTTATCAATGAGTTTTTTGTTTTTCTGATAAATGTTGTCGGCTCTTTGAATTAAGTCAGCCATTTTCTTATCGCCAATATGTTCAAGACTTTTAATGATTGTCGGAACATAATGTCCATAATCATTGAAGTAAAACTGAACAAATCCGCCATTTGTTACTTGTGCGTCAACATACCACCAATAATACAAAGCCTTTTGCCCGTATGATAGAGATTTACCTTTTGTTATTTCTCCATCTCTGTCTTTGATAAAGTTTGAAATTGGTTCAAGAACAAACCAACCGAAGTCAAAACCTGTCAGCCGAAAAAATTCACCTTTATTAAGTTTTGGTCTGTAATGAGCTGTTTTGTCAAACTCCCAATACGGGTCGTCTTTGTGTTTGTCCTGTCCGAATAGTTTAAAAATTCCCATTGTCAATACTGTTATGGTCGTTATTGTTAGTCCACCGATAAATATATTTTTTGTCTTTGTCATTTTGTTGAACGGTCGTCATAGCATCACAGCTAACGTTTTGCGGCTTGCTCTCAGTGGCGTTGAACCAGCACCAAGCCATTACAAATATAACAAAACATTCCATTCAGCAGCGGATTTTCCGTAGGAAAATCCGGAAATAGCCATTGAAGCAAACCGCTGTTACCAGCTGGCCTTTTTACCTTTAATTTGCTTAAGTCGTTTTATTATTTTTTTTGAATTTGTATACTTTGCTATAATGACTTCTCCAGAATCATTAGTTCCATTAAATTCATTAGGAAAATATTTTTCAGAATCAATCTTATTTAACTCTTTCAAATTATCTACTGAGAAGTTTTGATATAATTGAACTTGATACAAATATCCTGAAATTGGTGGCGCATGATTATTTTGGCTCCATGAGTAAAGAATTACAAGTTCGTCTTCTGAATCATTATCTAAATTCCAAAGAAAAAGCTCATTTATTGTAGCCTCGTCACCTTCAGGTCCAACATTATCAATTAAAATACGATTATATGAATTTCCTGAAATTTTTATGAATACATAACCCAATAAAAAGTTGGTTTCCTTGTCGAGATAGAAAGCAAATATTGGTTCTTTAGCGTTATTCCAACTCTCAGTTTCAACAGTTGTTTTCAATTCCCAATTAATGTTTTCTGAGCATCTTTGAGCAAAGTCTTCAGCAGATTCACCAACTTTTTTTTCGTAGAGTTGAGCAAATGTAGTTAGAGAAAAAAAGTATAATAATAGAACAGATTTCATTGTTAGTGGGATTTTTTTTAGGCTTGCTGGTAACGTTCCCGGGCTTTGCGAGGTTGCGGACTAAAGAAGCCGAAACTTTCGATTAAAGACAGAACTCAAAGATACAAAACCAACTTTAAATTAAGCCCTAAACCCGCAATCTTGCAAAACCTATGTTATGTAACGTTTTTTCAGTATTCGTAAGAGTAAATTTCGTCTTTTTTGTTTTTCCTTTTCAGTACGATATATTCTTTACGCAAATCTATACTGTCATAAATAGGTTCTTTAGTTACAGTTCCATTAACATTTATTAACCCAATTTTGTTGTTTTTTGTGATTATAAAATATCTCCAATTTTGTGACGATTTAAGGTCATCATAGATGGTTGGGATTATTGTTTCATTTTTGGAGTTTATGAGACCAAATTTATTTTCCTTTTTTATAATTTGAAATAAATTTTCACCCATTGCATAATGTCTAACAGTTTCAATTAATTCAATTTTTTCATCTAAAATTATATTGTTTTCCGAATTGTTTATATCTATAATTTGTGATTTATTATCTTTTGTGGCAAAAATTATATTCTTGTCAACTGTATAAAACTTGTATTCTTCTGGAATTATATTTTTTCCGTTAAAATCATAAACTCCGTTTAGATTATTTCCGTTTTCTGTTATATAAAAATCATCATTTTCTATTGAGGAAACTCTTTTATATTTTATTGGTATTATAATTTTTCCATTAATATCAGATAATCCAAATATTGATTTTTTTGTCCAAAGAATAAATCTTTCGTTTTTTCGCGGTAATATGAATTCAAAGTCTATAGGAAGAATTTCTTTATTATCAAGAGAAAAAAGACCATTTAAGTTATTCTTTCGGATAATTAGTCTTTGATTTTTAAACTCAATAAAATCATATATAAATGGAATTATCACATTTTTTAAACTGTCTGTAACACCGAATTTATTTTCGCTTCTTTCAATGAATCTATTTTCCTCAATCTTCGTTTTAGAATTTTGAGAATATATTAATGTTGTTAAAAGCAGAAATAATATAGTTGAAATAGTTCTTTTCACCGATGTCGTTTTAAAATGTTGCATAACGTCAGACTGTGAAAAAACTCACAATCTTTTTAACAAAAATAGTAAAAAACT
>NZ_CALBSN010000202.1 GCF_937967675.1 uncultured Flavobacterium sp.
AGCATTTACAAAAATGTCGCTTAACTTAAACTGTACTTTTTATTTGCATATCCAAACATCAACAAGACATGGATTTTGTTTTCCATCAAATGAAGAATTATAAAAATCTAGATTATATTTCAATATGGTTTTATAAAGCAACTAAGTATATAGTTTCTAAAGAAAGTAAGTACGCATTTGTTACAACTAACTCACTTTGTCAAGGAACACAAGTGGAAATGTTATGGCCAATAATTTTCAATAAAAATCAAGAAATATTTTTTGCACACAAGAATATTAAATGGACAAATAATGCAAAAGACAAAGCAGGTGTAACTGTATCAATTGTTGGTGTTAGGAATATATCAAATGATAAAAAAATAATATTTGAAGATAATAGAATAATCAAAGCAAATAATATCAACGCATATTTAATAAATAGTAATAATATTATTGTTTCAAATAATAAGAAACCAATCTCTAAACTTAATAAAATGGAGGGTGGTAATCAGCCACGAGAAGGAGGGTATTTTATTCTTAATGATGATGAGAAAAAAGATTTAATTACAAAGTATCCAATGATTGAAAAGTATATCAAACCTTTAATTGGGTCAATTGAATTTATAAACAATATTCAAAGATGGTGTATTTGGATAAATGAAAATGAAGTTGAGGATGCAATGAGTATAGATATTTTAAATGAAAAAATTAGTGCTGTCAAAAATTTAAGGATAAATGGAAACACACTAGAAAGAAACTTTGTAAATTATCCATATCGGTTTATTCAAAATAAAACAGCTTTAAAAAATCAAATAATAATACCAGTAGTTTCATCCGAAAGTAGGGATTACATTCCAATTGGTTTTCTATCATCTGAATATATAATTCTAAATTCAGCTAATGTTATTTACGACCCTGAAATCTTTAACTTTTCACTTTTATGTTCACAAATTCACAATATATGGGTTAAAGCAGTTGCAGGAAAGTTAGAAAATCGTATCAGATATACAAATGGTGTTTGTTGGAATTCTTTTCCATTTCCAAAAATATCAGAAGCTCAAAAGCAAGAATTAACACAATGTGTGTTTAGAATATTAGAAGAACGTGAAAACCATTCCGAAAAAACATTAGCTCAGTTATACGACCCAGTGAAAATGCCACAAGGTTTGCGTGAAGCACATAGATTAAATGATTTAGCCGTAGAACGTTGTTACCGCAGTAAACCTTTTGAAACAGACGAAGAACGACTAGAATACCTTTTCAAGTTATACGAACAAATGATTGCAGACGAAAAACAAAAAGGAACATTGTTTGAAGAAGAAAAGAAAGCTAAAAAAACTAAAAAAATAAACTAATATGCCAAATTTAGTAAACGTATCATACCACCAAACAGGAAAAAGCACAAGTACCAATACAATGGGAATGCGTGAAATGCAATCGCGTGCCTTTGAAGCTCGTGATGCAAAATATTTATTATTAAAAGCACCACCAGCATCAGGTAAATCTCGTGCATTAATGTTTTTGGCTTTAGATAAAATGATAAATCAAGGCATCAAAAAAGTGATTGTAGCTGTGCCGGAACGCTCAATTGGTAGTTCTTTTTCGCATACAGATTTAATGAAAGATGGTTTCTTTGCTAATTGGGAACCAAACGACAATTATAACCTTTGTACTCCTGGTGATGATGGTAGCAGTAGTAAAGTACAAGCCTTTCATAACTTTATGGATAGCGATGAAAAGATTTTGATTTGTACACATGCTACATTACGCTTTGCTTGTGATACATTAGACGAAACAAAATTAAATGATACTTTATTAGCTATTGATGAATTTCACCACGTTTCTGCCGATGTAAATAATAGATTAGGAGAACTATTAAAAGTAATAATGAATAAGTCAACAGCTCATATTATAGCAATGACAGGTTCATATTTCAGAGGTGATAGTGTGCCTATTTTAACACCAGAGAACGAAGCAAAGTTTACTAAAGTAACATATAACTATTACGAACAATTAAACGGGTATAACTACTTAAAATCACTTGGTATTGGGTATCATTTTTACACAGGAAAATATACAGAAGCTATACTTGATGTGTTAGATACTGATTTAAAAACCATTGTTCATATTCCAAATGTAAACTCAGGAGAAAGTACAAAAGACAAGCACAATGAAGTAGATTTTATTATTGATGCTATTGGTCGTGTTTTAAGACAAGATAGTGATACAGGAGTTATTTTTGTAGAAAGGCATACAGATAAAAAGATTATTAAAATTGCTGATTTAGTTGAAGACACACCAAGAGAAAGAGATAAAATAGTAAACTATTTACGAAACATTTCTTCTGTTGACGATATGGATTTGATTATAGCATTAGGTATGGCAAAAGAGGGCTTTGATTGGCCTTATTGTGAACATGCCTTAACAGTTGGTTATAGAGGTTCATTAACCGAAATTATTCAAATTATTGGTCGATGTACAAGAGATAGCAATAACAAAACGCATGCTCAATTCACCAATTTAATTGCACAACCCGAAGCAATACAAGACGATGTAAAAAAAGCCACTAATGATATGCTAAAAGCAATTACAGCATCTTTATTAATGGAGCAAGTGTTAGCACCTAATTTCAAATTTAAAACAAAACTTGATAATGATGATGATGCAGAGCCGGGTACAATCAAAGTAAGAGGTTTTAAAGAGCCAAGTTCAAAAAGAGTTAAAGATATTATCGAAGCTGATTTGAATGACTTAAAAGCTACTATACTGCAAGATGATACAATGTTAAAAACAATGTCTGGTACAATAGATGCAGAAGTAATTAACAGAGTATTAATTCCAAAAATCATTAAAATAAAATATCCTGAATTAACAGAAGATGAAGTGGAAGAAATCAGACAATATGTAGTAGTTGATAGTGTTGTTAAAAGTGGCGAAATTAAAGAAGTTGGCGACCAAAGATTTATTCGTTTAGCAGATAAATTCATCAATATAGATGATATTCATATTGACTTAATTGATGCGGTTAATCCATTCCAAAAAGCTTATGAAATATTATCAAAATCAGTTACAACAAAGGTTTTAAAAGTTATTCAAGATACAATTGAAGCAACTCGTATTAAAATGGATTTTGAAGAAGCCAAAATATTGTGGCCCAAAATTGTTGAGTTTAAAAAATTACATGATAAAGAGCCAAGTCTAAATGCTAATGACCCATTAGAAAGAAGAATGGCAGAGTGTATTATTTATTTAAAAGAAGAAAAAAGAAAACGTTTAGCAAATGGATAAGAATTCAGTACTTGACGATATTTTCAATAATGATCCGTTTGATATTCTAAATGTCAAACCAAAATCTTCTGGAGCAAAAACAACAGACGAAAGGTTGTTAAATTCATTTAATGAAGTGAATGATTTTGTAGAAAAATATAAAAGAGAACCACAACCAAATATTTCAAACGTATCTGAATATCAATTATACACTAGATTAAAAGGTATTAGAGAAAACCCTGAGAAGAAAGAACAATTAAAGGAAATAGATACTAATAACCTGCTTGATTTTGAAATAAAAGAAATAAACTCAATTGATGATATTTTTAATGATGATGCTTTTGATTTGTTTGACGATGATACAGATTTATTTGATTTCAAACATACTCCTAAAACAGACGAAAGAGCTTCAACAGACTTTGTAGCAAGAAGAAAACCAATGAAAGACTTTGATAAATACGAACATTTATTCAAAGAAATTCAAAAGGATTTAGCAAGTGGTAAAAGAAAATTAGTTGATTTCAAAATGGGTAACTTACGTGAAGGAGCTTATTATGTTCACAACGGAGTTTTGTTTTTATTAGAAGAAATTCAAATCAGTAAAAAAGAACATTATAGAGAAGATGGTACAAGAGTTAGAGAAGATGGCAGAACAAGATGTATTTTCGAAAATGGTACAGTGTCTAATATGCTTAAAAGGTCGGTAGAAAAGATATTGTATGCTAATGGTCAAGTAGTATCTGAAAACATAGACAAAGTAAACGAAAGCTTTATTGAGAAGTTTAGTAATATTACTGATGAAGATGAAGAAGCAGGATTTATTTATGTGTTAAGTTCCAAAAGTAAAGATGAAAAAATAGCATCAATAGAAAACCTATTTAAAATTGGATATTCAAAGGTTGATGTATTAGAAAGAATAAAAAATGCAGAAAAAGAGCCAACATATTTAATGGCAAAAGTCAAAATAGAAAGTGCTTGGAAATGCTACAATATGAACCCACAAAAATTAGAACAATTACTTCATAACTTCTTTGGCAGCTCTTGTTTAAACATTGACATCTTTGATGAAAATAAAATTCGACACACACCAAGAGAATGGTTCATTGCTCCATTAGAAGTAATAGAACAATCAATTCAATTAATTATAAACGGAGAGATTGTGAATTATAGATATGATGTTGAAAGTAAAATCATAACAAATAGATAGAATGAGATCATTTGAAGTATTTCATACGCAAGAATATAGATTTCCAATACTAACATTCCCAATTCAAGGTACTGGTAATGATATGTGGTTAGGTGATGGTTATTATTTTTGGCAAGATTATGAGTTTAGTAAATGGTGGGGAGAAATTATGAAGTGTAAAGCATGTAATAAAACAAGACGGTACACTATATTTAAAGCTACAATTACATTTACCAATGAAGAATTTATTGATACAGTTTTTAATGAAGATGACTATTATAATTTTGTAAATACAGTAGAAAAATTTGCTAAAATGTATATTAAACAATTTCACAAAAAACCAACATTAGAAGAATTTAATGACTTCATTGATGATTACGATGTTTGGGAAGATATAAGTGTAATTAGATTTCAAGACCTGCCATTTAACAATGATTTAATAAAGGTTGATGGTTATTACTACAAAAAAAGAATACAATTTAGAGTAAATGAACCAGAAAAAATAACTAACTTTGCACAATTAAACACATTTTATTGTGTTTAATAATAGATAAAAAATATATGATGATGGCAAATTGGGAAAAGTTAAACTCTAAATTCAATCAAATTATTGACAATATGTCTAATGAAGATTGGAATAAGTGGTCTTCTGAAAGAATGGCTAAAAAAGCTATGCGTAATTCCGAAATGTTATTAAGAGCTAAACTTCAAGAAGAAAAAATAATACTTTCAAGTATAGTTGGTTGTAATATTTCTTCTCATACAGGTTATAGTTCATCTGTTAACACTATATCAAATTCTTTATTTACAGGTTTAGTTTTACGTTCAGAACCTGAATATCCTATAGCCGCATAAATTATGGCAACTGAAGCTTCATTAAATTTTAAAGGTTACGATGTAATTAAGGTTGTCTTTGATAAACCATTAGGTTTTTCTGAAGGCAATTTTAACATTAATGTAAATCATTTAACTCATGTAGATGAAGAAAATAAAAACATATTCAAATCTGAGTTTATTGTAACCATTTCTAATGAAGAAAAAAATTTCAATCTAATTGTTCAAACAGTAGGTTATTTTGAAATCATGGGTGATGTTGAACAAAAAGTGTATGATAATTACATAAACATTAGTTCTCCTTCTATTGTCTATCCTTACATAAGAGCTTTTATTACTAATTTAGTAATACAAACAGGTATGAAACCAATTATCATTCCACCTCTTAATTTTGCTAGTAAACCAACGGCACCAGTGGTAGAAGATAATAATTAAATAACATTTTCATATATATATTTTAAGTATAATCATTTATAATAATTATAAACATCTGATAAATACTTAAAACTTCTTAATTTCTTATAATTTTAAATCTCGTCTCTTTTTTAAAATACATTTCTTGTAAATCATCTTGGTTTATATTTAACAATCCTGCAATTTCAGCTTTTGAATATTCCAATTCATCTGAATATTTTTCAATGATTTCAGTTAAAAGTGTTGGTGTTTCTGACATTACTTCAAGTTCTTTCGGTTCTTTAGTTTTATATCCAAGCATTGACATTTGTTGCCATAAGTATCTATACTGATTATCAGTTATCATATCTAAAGCTTTGCATCTGTATAATAAAGAACCCATAGAAACTCTCCAATATAACTTAAGATTTGCCAATGTTCTTAAATCAAAAGATACAATTGTACTTTTAAACTCTTTTTCTGGCACAAGTAACTCTGATGCAAACTTCATAGCTTCTTTTTCTACATCTCTTTCAATATCAATTATCCTTCCAAAATGCATAATTAAATGACCTAATTCGTGAGCAATAGTAAGCCGTTGTCTGTCACCAGGCATATTACTATTGTAAAATATCAGTGGTTCATTTTTTGTTGTATACATACTCAAACCATCAAATTTATCTGCTCCAAAATCAAATGGAATAACAATAATTCCATTATCCTCAATTAATTTAACTAAATCATCTATTCTTCCTTTTGGTATTTTCCATTGTTGTCTTAAAGTTATTGCAGCTTCCTCGGGAGTACCATTTTTCTCTACATCCCACTGAAACAAATTGTCTTCAGGCAATTCTACACTACTTAACAATTTTTCAATATTCATTCTAACAATATTTAATTTAGCTTCGGCTTTTAGAAGAACTTTCTTTTTTACAGCAATTCTTCTACGATAATAAATTAAATCTGGATTGTAGATATTGTCTTGCTGATAAAAGAAGCTTTCAGGATACTTTAAAACATTACAAAATTTTTCAATATTCTCTACTGATGCTGTTTGTATTCCTTTTTCTATTTTAGATAATGACCCTTGAGTTATACCAAGTAATTCACATAATTCCTTTTGCGTATAACCACGTGCTTCTCTGGCCAATACTAACATTTTGGAATTTATTTCTCTCATTTTAAAAATTATTTATTTTTTAGTGTTTATCTGTACCGGTTTCTTTTTTCTCAGCAACTTTAACTTTAATACGACTTGGTTGTTTAGTTGTGGCTGTTTCAACGCTTTCGAATGTAAACTGAGTTTGTTCTGCAAAAGAAGTTAAATTTTTAACCCAAATTACATTTCCTCCACTTTTACACATAATAAAAATATCTTTGATACTCGTCCATGTTGGATTTGGAATGTAGCCAGCATACAAAAAAGTAGCCTGCTTTGGAAGACCTTCAATTTCTGCTTGTTTTTCGAAATTTCTCGTTTGCTTTGTTTTTATATTTGAAGTTGTAAAATCCGCATTAATTTTTTTAAAGCGAATTAAAAACTTTTTATCAATATGTAATCCGAATATTTTATTAAATTCTTTTGTCTCGACATTCTCTATTTGAGAATATTGGTCTTTAACTCTTTCTTTAATAAAATCATGAACTAAATTTGCAATGGTTCTTTTCTCAAAATTAATTGGCTTTTTGTTTCTGTTCCATTCACTAATGAAACCTTGACAATCTTCGAAACCATCATTTATACATTTCGCAATAACATCAAAATGTACGTTTAAAATACTTTCGGCTTCTTCTACAGGTAATATACTTTTCATCTTTAAACATTTATTTAAACAAAGATATAAAATATTTTGTAAAAACATCAAAAAATATTCCTTAAAATATTCCCTTAAATTATTAAAAAATATTCTTTAAAGTGTAAATAATTGATTTATAGTAACTTAAATAAATTTATTAAATACTTTAAACTCCATAAAATATAAAAAAAGTTAGATCATTACCTCATTCACCTGCACAAAAATCGCTCCTAGTCCAAGTATTCCTAGCATCAATTCTTTGTTTGTTTCATTTCGTTAATGATTTAGAAGTAAATTCAAAAAAAGATAGGAACGCTATCGCTGACGTATTTTCACCCACCCAATCCAACGCTCTGCCAACGCTCACAGGGTTTTGGCTTTCCCAACGCATAAACAGCACATTGTTTTTTTTATAAGCGTTAATAATTGTTTATTTGGTTTTATATAAAAAAACAAAGAGCTGTTTTCCAACCCTCGAAGCCAAAACCCTTCCAAAGCTATGTTACATAATAAGCCATTATAGTTCAAGCCCGTGAACACCACTGGGCTCGAAACTATAAGCTCATTATGTAAAATAGCCGCCACACCAGCCGCACCCACCCAAAAGCGGTAAAGTATTTGCATTGTTTATTGAAGATGCCATTAAATTTCCGTACAACATTTGTAGTAAATAGAAACAATCTATTTCGCAAGAACAATCAGGCATCCTCAATAATCAAATTTGCCCACAAGAGTATAGTTTTTTATTTGCCAGAACATTTGTAGTAAATTGCTTTTAAGCTGTCTTGATGCTATCCAATACCAATCAAGTATTCAGTTAAATAAACAGATACATTTTCAGCACAACCATTGAAGCACCAAGCCAACAATAAAAGCAATCAGAACATCCCGATAAGCAAATAAAAAACTATACCCTTGTTTCGCTACTGCCAACGCACTAGGTAAGTTCAGTTGGGGAAATCTTCCATTTCCCCAAACCCCTATGGATGCAATTTTTTTTAAAATGATGCCAGAAGTTTTCTACTCCGATTGAAATTAAGCGGTAGGCATCATTTCAAAAAAAACAGCTCAAATTGAAGCTTATCCGAATGTTGGTTTTTGAATGGAAAGTTATGGGCATACTTGCGATTGTGGAATGGATAAAAAAACGATTATTCTTTTTTCACCTGATTGGTAGATATTCCGTACTTAAATGCACCATAACTCCTATATGAGTGCGGATTATAGATAAATGAGTGCAAAATAAAAAACCCTCTCTTTCGAAAGGGTTTACTTTGCAACATTGCAGACTTTGCAAACTTGCAAACTGATGGTCTTTTTAGAATACTTCTTGAACTTTCATTGCGTTACCTGCATTGAATAAGTAGTAATTTCCTCCAACTTCTTGATAAAACTCAATACCAACACAGCCTAAAACAGCAATATTAGTTGTTAAGGTTGGAGAACCTGGCAAAGTTGCTGTAATGTCAATTAATGAAGTCACAGCATTAATAGGAGTATAAGCAGAATAGGCAATATCTGATAACTCGTTTAATGTTGGTTCGGCAGGTTCGTAAGCACTTGTAGCAGGATTATATACAAAATCCGATACAGCAGCTAAGGCATTGATAATTCTAAAATGTGTTGCTCCTGATGGAACATTTAAAAAACTCATTGGATTAAAAGCTGGTAATGATAAAGTACTTTCGTTTCTATCAACTGTTGCAGTTAATGTAAATGGAGCACTAAGAATACCATTAAAAGAAATGTTCTTATTAAAATCCAATCCTCTTAAATATTGAGGCTGTTGTGAAACCAAGACAGCTCTTTGTCCTCTAGCTTCTGAACCATCTTCAATATTTATTTTTTTCATAATAGCAGTTAATCTACCTGTAAATTGGCTATCAGTCATTTGTTTCATTAAAGCTGATAAAGCAATTCTAACAGATTTTCCTGCCATTGCACACGCTGCAAACTCAGACATGTTTTCACGTGTACGAACAAAACCCGGAGCGGTTTTTACTTGCTCTCCTGTTGGTCCTCCTTTTAATCCTGCAAAGTAACCAGTGTTACCTTTAATTTTGAAGTGACGAACTTCTCCTAACGTCCCGACATATTTAACATGTCCTTTTTGTTGAGCCATAAGCTGAAAAAAATTAATTATGTTTTGTGAAAAATTTCATTTAAATTTACAACATAAATAACTGATTTACAACGTATTAAATAAAGCAATATGATGCATTTTAACGCTAACGAAACAACAATTAAAAAAAACCTTCTGAAAATCGTAAAATTTGTTGATGGTGATGGAATTATTTTAGAAGATATTATTTCAAAAAAGGAATTTGAAGTTAGATTTTTAGGCATAGATGCACCCGAAATAAATTATTGTAATAAGATAAAACAAGACGAAAAAGAGTTGCAAGTTCCAGCTGCACTATTAATCAAATTAGGTTATTTATCATTTAACTTTTTAAAAGATCAAGTTAGTTTGGGTGATTATTGCACATTAGTACAGGAACAAAATAATTTAGTTGATAAATATGGAAGACATTTAGGCTATCTTATTTTAAATGATGGTAGAGTTTTAAACGAAATTATGATAAAAGAAGGCTATGCAAAGCCATATAACGATGTTTTCTGTGAAATGCTTCCAATGTATCAAGAATGGAATTTACAAGCTAAAAACAGCTTAAAAGGTTTATATTCTTTGGTAAATAGATTTTAAATTGATTGTGGACTAAATGTGGACTAGGACTAGAAATAAAAAACCCTAACTAATTGATTTTCAATCGTTAGGGTTTTAATTCTGCGGAGAAAGAGGGATTTGTCTAGTGCAAAAGTTATCAATAAAACCAACACTTCGCAAAGCATATTATTTAAGTGACACCTCGACTGACACCTCTTTTATAAGGTTACTATTATTCTAAATTCAAAGTACTCAAATATAAGGATATTTATTTGAATATTAAAGCATCAAGGCTAATAATTGAACTAGTTATTTAAGTGCTTATTAATACTGTTCTTGATTAAAATTTGTTCTTCTATTACCCCTACTTTAACCAAAAATCAAGTGAGTTACTTGTTCATATTTTATGCCACTATATTTACAGAACTCTTCAATCGTAAGAAACTCATTTTCGAGCTTATTGAGGTCTTTTTTTATCTTTTGCATTAATCTAGTACTTTGACGATAACTCTTGCCTGTTATACGTTGTATGTCTTTTGGATAGATGCAAACCCTCTGATTATTCAATTTCATACTTTATCCATACCTTTGATATAGCTATGCTTTACTTCTGACGTGCAGAAAATCTTTTGCAATTTAGTTATAATTTTTCATACTTATTTATTGCGTTTTTGTGTTCATTTAGGACAGTTGTGTCGATTTTGGACATATGGTACATATGTGCCTTTTTCTTTTGTGAAATGCTTTTTAATCTTTGCTTTAATCATTCAAAATGTGGTTGCAACTGATTGAAAGAATGAAGGAAATTTTAGATGAATGTTTAACAAAATTTTGAAGTTATGGCTAGACAGAAAGGCATAATTAAATTGAAAGGTACTATCGGAGATATTACTTTTTACAAAACGCAAGATGGTCACTTAGCGAGAGAAAAAGGCGGAATTGACGCTAGTAGAATAGCAAATGACCCTGCGTTTCAGAGAACTCGTGAGAATGGCTCTGAGTTTGGTAGAGCTGGAAAGGCAGGAAAAATGCTTAGAACCGCTTTACGACCGTTGCTTTTAAATTCTGCGGATGGCAGAATGGTGAGTCGATTGACGCAGGCTATGATGAAAGTGATTCAGGCGGATTTGGTGAGTGTTCGTGGTTTGCGAAACGTTATTGATGGCGAAGCTGAATTGTTATTTGGTTTTGAATTCAATATTCGTGGTAAGCTTGGTACCACTTTGTTTGCTCCGTTTGTAGCAACTATTGACCGTGTAGCTGGTGAAATAAAAGTGGATTTAGCATCTTTTATTCCTGCGAATATGATTGCTGCTCCAAGTGGAACTACTCACTACAAAATCATTTCAGGTGGAGCTGAAATTGATTTTGAAG
>NZ_CALBSN010000203.1 GCF_937967675.1 uncultured Flavobacterium sp.
GAAATACGGTTTCAACAACTCATCATCCAAACTGAATAATTTTTGTTTCAATTTTTCCGAATAATAAGCGCCATCCCATTTTTCTAGTTGGTCAATTCCGTCAAGTTCTTTAGCGAAAGCGGTTAATTCAGCAAATTCTTTTTGAGCTGCGGGTTTTGCTTTTTCCAATAAATCATTCAAAAACGATTGTACTTTCTCTGGATTTTGCGCCATTCGTTCTTCTAAAACAAAATGCGAATGCGATTGATAACCCAATAAATTAGCACGTTTATGACGTAATTCTACAATTCGTTTTACGTTTTCTTTATTATCGAATTCGTTATCTTGAAATGCTTTTTTTCCTGCTGCGATGGCAATTTCTTTTCGCAACTCACGATTTTCAACATACGTCACAAATGGCAGATAACTTGGAAAATCTAAAGTGAAAACCCAACCTTCCAAATTTTTTGATTTTGCCAAACTTGCCGCCATTTCTTTAGCGCCATCAGGTAAACCTTTTAAATCAGTTTCATTGGTAATGTTCAATTGATAATTATTAGTTTCTGCCAAAACATTTTCTCCGAAAGTCAGTTTTAGTTTGGCTAATTCGGTATCAATCTCGCGAAGTTTTAATTTGTCTTCTTCATTCAGTAAAGCTCCATTTCTAGAAAAACCTTTGAATTTTTTGTCTAATAAAGTCGCTTGTTCAGTTGTTAAATTAAAAGTATCTTTTTGATCATAAACTGCTTTTACTCGTTTGAATAAGTCTTCGTTTAAAGCAATATCGTTACTGAATGCTGTAAGTAAAGGTGAAACTTCTTGTGCAATTTTTTGCATTTCATCACAAGTTTCAGCCGAATTCAAATTGAAGAAAATATTGGATAATCGATCCAAAGCTTCGTCAGAATAATCCAAAGCTTCAATAGTGTTTGAAAAATTAGGAGTTTTTGGATTTTTAACGATTGTATCAATTTCTTCTTTTGCAAGTTCAATTGTTTTTTTAAAAGCCTCTTTATAATCTGAAAGTTTAATCTTATTAAAAGGTGCTGTATTGTATTTTGTTTCAAATTTTTTCAAAAAAAGTGTCATAAAAATTTGTTTTTATCGATAAAGTGTATAATTTTGTCGACGAAATGATGAATGATCGTCCTTTTTGTCCCCAAATCAAAAGAGAGAGAGTAGAATTTTTTATAGTTGTCACTTAATTGTGAGTAGAAACCCCAAATGATTCATTTGGGGTTTTCTGTTTTTTATTTTAATCCCTCAGAAGCTTTTAAAACGGCTTGTTTCAATCCTTCTTTGTAAGCGATTATTTTATCTAAAACGCAATTATCAGAACTACCGATAATTTGTGCGGCTAAGATTCCAGCATTTTTTGCTCCGTTTAAAGCTACAGTTGCCACAGGAACTCCTCCAGGCATTTGTAAAATGGATAAAACCGAATCCCACCCATCAATAGAATTACTCGATTTTACAGGAACTCCAATTACAGGAAGTGGCGACATAGAAGCAACCATTCCAGGTAAGTGAGCCGCACCACCAGCACCAGCAATAATTACTGAAACACCTCTTTCGTGCGCGTATTTACTGAAATCAAATAATTTTTCAGGTGTACGATGTGCCGAAACGATATCTACTTCGGTTTCGATATCAAATCCTTTTAATATGTCGATGGCTTCTTGCATTACCGGCATATCCGAAATGCTTCCCATTATTATTGCTACTTTCATAATTAGCCCCCTAACCCCCAAAGGGGGAATTCCTACTAGGGGTGAGTAGGGTTTATTTTTTTGTTAGTTTTATTCTTAAAATTAAAATTGTTAAAAAACAAATTATATAATTTAAAATGAAATTTTTAAAATTTGAACCGTGTAATAAATCAATCCCATTACAATTGTCACTGACTGCTAGTTGATTATAATAATTTAGTGGAAATCCAATTTTTAAATTAGGAGAAGTTCTATTTATAGTATTAAAAACCAAAGAAAACAGAAAAGATATAAACGACAAAATACAAAACAAAATTGTCGAATAAAAAATAATATGTAAAATCTTTTTTGTCATTTTCAATTCGGTTTTAAATTCCCCCTTTGGGGGTTAGGGGGCTACTAATAACTCTAATACTATTCTTCACTTCCTCAGCAATTCTTCTCGCTTCCGTCATATTTTCATTTACAATGGTAACGTGTCCCATTTTTCGGAAAGGGCGTGTTTCTCTTTTTCCGTAAATATGAGGCGTTACGCCGTCAATTGCCATGATTTTCTCTATGTTTTCGTAAACTACTTGTCCAGAATAGCCTTCTTCACCAACCAAATTTACCATAATTCCGGCAACTTTACTATCGGTGTTTCCTAAAGGTAAGTTTAAAATCGCACGTAAATGATTTTCAAATTGCGAAGTATAACTCGCTTCAATTGAATAATGTCCAGAATTATGTGGGCGAGGAGCGACTTCGTTTACCAAAATTTCATCGTCTTCAGTTTGAAACATTTCAACAGCTAACAAACCAACATGATTGAAGGCTTCCGAAACTTTTAAGGCAACTTCAGTAGCTTTTTGTGCTACTTTTTCATCAATTCGAGCGGGACAAATTACATATTCTACTTGATTCGCTTCAGGATGAAATTCCATTTCTACTACTGGATACGTTTTTATTTCTCCAGAAACAGAACGCGCTACAATTACGGCCAATTCATTTTTAAATGGAACCATTTCTTCAGCAATACATTCTACATCAGGTAATTTTACCAAGTCTAATGCTGAGCGACAAATTTTAACGCCATTTCCGTCGTAACCAAATTGCGCACATTTCCAAACGAATGGAAATTCTAATTTGTCTTTTGCTAACGCATTTCTCAAATCGTTTAAGTCAACAAAACGTTGGTGTGGCGAAGTAGGAATATCGTTTGAAACGTAATAATCTTTTTGTTTTCCTTTGTTTTGAATCAAACGTAAGGTTTTTGGCGAAGGGTAAATCGGTAATCCTTCTTCCTCCAATTTATCTAAAGCGTCTAAATTTACATTTTCAATTTCGATCGTTAACAAATCGACCATTTTACCAAATTGGTAAACCGTATCAAAATCCATTAAACTGCCTTTGTAAAATCCGTTGCAACTATATCGTGCTGGAGCTTCTTCGCTTGGTTCTAAAACTAAAGTTTG
>NZ_CALBSN010000204.1 GCF_937967675.1 uncultured Flavobacterium sp.
ATGGTTGGAGTTGCAATAGATACTATTCAACAAATAAATTCTTATTTATTGAATAAACACTATGATGGTTTGATGAAAAGTGGTAAAAATAGAAAAGCAGTAGCTTAATTTTTATGGCAAAGCAATCAGCAATAGAACAAGACGGAACAATTATTGAAGCATTATCAAATGCTATGTTTCGTGTAGAATTAGAAAACGGACACGTTGTAATTGCTCATATCTCTGGTAAAATGCGTATGCATTACATTAAGTTGTTACCGGGTGACAAGGTTAAACTTGAAATGAGCCCTTATGATTTGTCTAAAGCAAGAATTACTTATAGATACTAAAGCTATTAAAATGAAAGTAAGAGCATCAGTTAAAAAGAGAAGTGCCGAGTGCATTATTGTACGTAGAAAAGGAAGATTATACGTTATTAACAAAAAGAATCCTAGATTTAAACAAAGACAAGGATAATTATGGCAAGAATTGCAGGGGTAGATATACCTAAACAAAAGAGAGGAATCATTGCTTTAACATACATTTTTGGTATTGGTAAAAGCAGAGCTAAAGATATTTTAGCTAAAGCTCAAGTGAGCGAAGACAAAAAAGTTCAAGATTGGAATGATGACGAGATCGGAGCAATCCGTGACGCGGTATCATACTATAAAATTGAAGGAGAATTGCGTTCAGAAGTTCAATTAAACATCAAACGTTTAATGGATATTGGATGTCAAAGAGGTATTCGTCACAGAGCTGGACTTCCATTAAGAGGTCAAAGAACTAAAAACAACTCTAGAACTAGAAAAGGTAAGAGAAAAACTGTTGCTAACAAGAAAAAAGCAACTAAATAATAAGTAATAATATGGCTAAAGCAACTGCAAAAAAACGTAAAGTTATCGTTGAATCTTCGGGAGAAGCACATATTAATGCTACTTTTAACAATATCATCATTTCTTTAACTAATAAGAAAGGTGAAGTAATTTCTTGGTCTTCAGCTGGTAAAATGGGCTTTAGAGGTTCTAAAAAGAATACTCCTTATGCAGCTCAAATGGCAGCAGAAGATTGTAGTAAAGTAGCTCTTGAAGCTGGACTTAAAAAAGTGAAAGTTTATGTGAAAGGTCCAGGAAATGGTAGAGAATCTGCTATTAGATCAATCCATAACTCAGGAGTTGAAGTTACAGAAATCATTGATGTAACTCCAATGCCTCACAACGGATGTCGTCCTCCGAAAAGAAGAAGAGTATAATTTAAGTATAACACGGGTAGGTTTAAAATTATCGAAGGATATAGACCTGAATTCATAATTCCTACCTTTTTTAATTTTTTAAAATGGCAAGATATACTGGTCCAAAAACAAAAATTGCTCGTAAATTTGGCGAAGCAATCTTCGGAGATGATAAAGCCTTCGAAAAAAGAAATTACCCTCCAGGGCAACATGGTTTAGCTAAAAAGAGAGGTAAAAAATCTGAATATGCTGTTCAGTTAATGGAAAAGCAAAAAGCTAAATATACTTATGGTATTTTAGAAAAACAATTCAGAAACTTATTTAAAAAAGCATCTGCTGCTTCTGGAGTAACAGGTGAAATCTTATTACAATTATGTGAAGCTCGTTTAGATAACGTAGTTTACAGAATGGGTGTTGCTCCATCTCGTAGAGCTGCTCGTCAAATTGTATCTCACAGACACATCACTGTTAATGGTGAAGTTGTTAATGTACCTTCTTACCACCTAAAACCTGGTGATAAAGTTGCTGTACGTGAAAAATCAAAATCTCTTGAAGCTATTGACCGTTCTTTAGCTGCTTCTTCTCATGTATATGAGTGGATTACTTGGAATAATGATACTAAAGAGGGAACTTTTGTTTCTGTACCTCAAAGACTTCAAATTCCAGAAAATATTAAAGAACAACTAATCGTTGAGTTGTATAACAAATAATAATTGACATTAGTCGAAATATGGCAATATTTAATTTTCAAAAGCCCGATAAAGTTATCATGATCGATTCTACGGATTTCGAAGGTAAATTTGAATTTAGACCTTTGGAACCTGGTTACGGATTGACTGTTGGTAATGCACTTAGAAGAGTTTTGCTTTCTTCACTTGAAGGTTATGCTATTACATCAGTACGTATTGAAGGTGTAGAACATGAGTTCTCTACAATCGCTGGTGTAGTGGAAGATGTAACAGAAATTATCTTAAACCTTAAACAAGTACGTTTCAAACGTCAAATTGAGGATATTGATAATGAGTCTGTTTCTATCTCTCTTTCAGGTAAAGATAAAATTACTGCAGGTGATTTTCAAAAATTCATCTCTGGTTTTCAAGTTTTAAATCCAGATTTAGTTATCTGTAATTTAGACAGCAAAACAGCTATCAACATGGAACTTTCTATCGAAAAAGGTAGAGGATATGTTCCTGCTGAAGAGAACAAAAAATCAAATGCTCCAATAGGAACTATTTTTACAGATTCTATTTACACCCCAGTAAAGAACGTAAAATATGCTATTGAGAATTTCCGTGTGGAACAAAAAACGGATTACGAAAAATTAGTTTTTGAAATCATTACTGATGGTTCTATCCATCCTAAAGATGCTTTAACTGAAGCTGCTAAAACGTTAATTCACCACTTTATGTTGTTCTCTGATGAAAGAATTACTCTTGAGGCAGATGAAATTGCTCAAACTGAGTCTTATGATGAAGAATCTTTACACATGAGACAGTTATTGAAAACTAAATTAGTTGATATGGACTTATCTGTAAGAGCATTAAATTGTTTAAAAGCGGCTGAAGTTGATACATTAGGTGATTTAGTATCTTTCAATAAGAACGACTTAATGAAGTTCCGTAATTTTGGTAAAAAATCATTAACTGAATTAGATGAGTTAGTGGCAAATAAAAACCTTACTTTCGGAATGGATTTAACTAAATATAAGTTAGATAAAGAATAATTGCTTCATATTTTGCGCTCCTTAGCTGGATTGATGCAAGATGAAGATAAATAATAGACGTCATGAGACACGGAAAAAAAAATAATCATTTAAGTAGACAAACAGGACATAGAAAAGCTATGTTAGCTAATATGGCTTGTTCGTTAATTGAGCATAAGCGTATTAATACAACTGTTGCTAAAGCAAAAGCTTTAAAACAATTTATTGAACCATTAGTAACAAAATCAAAAGAAGATACAACTCACAATCGTCGTATTTGTTTCTCTTATTTAAGAGATAAATATGCAGTTACTGAATTGTTCAGAGAAGTTGCTGCTAAAGTTGGTGACCGTCCAGGAGGATACACACGTATCATCAAGTTAGGAAACCGTTTAGGGGATAACGCTGATATGGCAATGATTGAGTTAGTAGATTTCAATACATTGTACAATGGTGGTAAAAAAGAAGTTAAGAAAACGACTCGTCGTGGTAGAGCTAAAAAAGCGGAAGGTACTGCTCCTGAAGCTCCAGCTACTGAAACTTCTGAAAATACTGAAGCTACAGAATAATATATTTTTTAATATGTTAAAAAAAAGGATAAACTATTATAGTTTATCCTTTTTTATTTTAATTTGTATTTTAAAATTTTAATTATGAAAAATTATTGCTTGCACTTTATGTTATTTGTAACATTTTCTTTTTTTGCTCAAGATAATCAAAACTCTAAAAAGGGAGATTATAATATCGATTATTTAGGAAATTTCAATAAAGCGGGTATGTGGTTGCCTGCTTCAGTTGAAGATAAGTCTATTTCAGGTTCTCCTTATTTGTTTAATTCTTGGGAAGGTTTATTCTCTGTTATAAATATGAAAGGGAATCGATTTGATTTACTTAATTTAAATTACAATATCTCAACTAAAAAATTAGAATCTAAAGTTTCTAAAGACTCTGTATTTCAATACGATTTAAAAGATATTGATAAAGTTAAATATCTCTCTAAAGTCTATAAAGTTTATAATGAAGAGCTTTTTCTTCAATTGTTCACCTCTGATACTTTTGAATTTTTAAAGTCATTTCAAGTAGTTATTCAAGAAGCTGTTAGTAATCCTCTAACTCAATCTTCATTAACACCTAGAAGATACGTTTATAAAAATGAATATAAAATTTTTCGAAATGGTGTTGTCACAGATTTTAAATTGAATAAAAAATCTTTATTAAATCTTTTTCCTGATAAAATTGATCTAATAAAGAATTATGCTAATTCAAATAAATTATCATTTAGTGAAGAAAACGATGTCGTGAAAATTTTTAATTATATCGTTAATAATTAAAATAATTTCACAAAACAACTTTTATAACTAAATTTGCAACCACAACAACACAACGCAATGAAATACAACAATCGTTCTAAGGCCGTTTTACTTCTTAAAGACGGTACTATTTTTCACGGAAAATCAATCGGAATTGAAGGTGTAACTTTTGGTGAAGTCGCTTTTAA